>CALPVI020000008.1 GCA_943326975.2 Actinomyces viscosus
CATATCTGTTGATGCAGCCATGCCTCTAGCGATTGGAATGAACAACTTAACACTGCAAGATACCTTTGAAATTGATGTTATTCAAAATAGGAATAAAACACATATTAATTCTGGAAAATTTATAGCCACAATTCAAAATGCTTTTCCATTTTCTGGTCAAATTTCATTGCAACTTCTTTCAAAATCAAACGAATTAATGTACACAATTCCAGCGACTTCTAAAATTGAGTCATCTGTTTTCGGAACACCAATTGGAAATGGAATATACCTTAATAAATCTTCCTTAAATTTTGTGTTAAACGAAGAAATTATTTCGCACATAGAAGATATTAAAAAAGTAGTAGCAATTGTTGTTTTCAATTCTCCTGATGCTAACTCTAATTCAAACAGTAAACAAAGTATTCCTGCAAATAGTTACCTTGGTTTAAAAATTAAAGCAGCATTTGAATTAATAAATAAGTATTAGTGAAACGATTTATCTTTATCCTCATTTGCATTTTAAATTCCAATAGTTGGGGGCAAATATTGCCTACTAAACACGATACAATTGTTCACAAAGCGCATTCTTTTCTTTTTAGTGGGAATACTGAATTAGGTGCAACTTCCATAAAAAACGATTTACTTTCAAAAGTGTTTTTTGGAGGTGCTGTCTCTGAAATAACTAAAGATAAATCATTTTCAAAGCATCGTTCAAATAATATTGTTGGTGCGGAACTTAATTCAGAATTTGAATATAAAAATCAAATTATTAATTTATTTGGTAATGAAAATCTAGGATTTTCTTTAAAAGCTGGATACAATGCTATAGGTTCTGCTTCTTATTCAAAAGATGCTTTTGGTTTAATATTTTACGGTAATGAAAATTACTTTGGCAAAAATGCAGATTTCTCAAATTTAGATTTCAAATTTGTAAGTTTTCAAAAAATCGGATTTGGCATTCTATTCAAAAAAAGTAAATCTTCTATTTATCTTAATTATTATAACATTGACCATTTCAATGAAGCAAGGATTTATCACGGAAACTATTACCAAGACGTAAACACCATAAATGATAGTCTCGACATAAATGGATTTGCTGGTTTTACGGAAGGGAAAAAATTTAATAAAGGCTTTGGAATAGGAATAGACTTTGATATAAAAATGCAAATTGACTGGACGAAAGATCGAAAAGCTTATATTCAATTCGTTGCAAAAAACATTGGATTAGCAACAATTAATTCTGGAGTCAATTACATTAGTTTTGATTCGACTTACCATTACACCGGTTTTAAATTAAACCAATTGGTTGGTGAAAATCCAATTATGCAAAATACAGATTCAATAACAAGTCAATTAGGTATAAAAAAGTCTCTTCATAAAAGCAACTTTTTGCTACCTTGCATGATCCAAATTGGTAAAATTATAGATGAACACAATAGTGGTAAAATTCAATCTTTTTTTGGTGTAAAAATCTACCCAACAATCTCATTCATACCATTGGCATATGGAGGTATACATTATAAATTGAATTCAAATATTGAACTAGGAATACAAGAAAGTTTTGGTGGATTTACTGCATTCAGAACAGGTATATATTCAACTGTTTCTCTTAAAAAATGGTCTATCGGAATTGCAACAGAAAATGCAATAGGTTTAGTTTCTAAAAATGGAAATGGAAAATCACTTTTATTTAGAATACAATGTCGAATTTAATTAAGCTTTTATTTCTTTTTATTCTCCTGCCATTTTTTGGAAATAGTCAGACAAAATTTTATAAATTATTTTCTAATAATGGATATGATTTTGGTCAAGGAGTTGTTCAATTAGAAGATTCAAGTTATGTTATCACCGGTGCTTCAAGTAGTTTTTCCGACGCTAAAGCATCACAAGCTTTTTTACTGAAAATAGATTCTTTAGGAAATTATATTTGGTCACAAAACTATGGTGGAATTGAAACAGATTGGGGAAGAAGAGTTTTATATTCTAAACAAAATGGTTTTTATATCTGTGGATTTACAAACTCAATCGGAAATGGCGGTTATGATTTCTATTTAACAAAAACAGATTTATCAGGAAATCAACTATGGGAAAAAGCCTATGGAGGAATAGGTTGGGAAAAAGTCAATGATGCCATTATGATTGAATACACCAACATCGTAATGGTTGGCAGCTCAACCTCACAATCAACTGGTAATGAAGATATTTACATCGTAAAAACAAATCCTAAAGGAGATACTATTTGGACCAAAACAATTGGTTCCATTGGTGACGATTTTGCTACATCAATTAAAAAAGATTCAGATTCAACTTTCATAGTGGGGGGGCAATATTTTAATACTGATTCACTGATGACAAAAGCATTTCTAATGAAATTGAAAAATGATGGCTCAATTCAATGGATGAAGCAATATGGAAAACATGGGAATTATGTAATAAATGACTTTTGTATTGTCAATACACACATCAACTTTGTAGGGAAAAAAGAGGATGGAATTTCACATTTGGTTGACGGAATCTCTGGTAGAGTTTTCTCTGATGGTACAGAAAGTTATTTATTTGAAAGTCCTTATCCAGGATATGATTCGTATGAATTAATAACGAACTATGGAGACAATAGCAAAGTATACATCGTAAGTCAAGCTGAAGAAAATGGTGTTACCTATCCTGATGGCAAAGATTTACGCGTAAGTAGATTCCAAGAATCTTTGATTTGGGATAATCTTGGTGTAAATGTTTCAAATACCGGTGATGATATAGGTGGTCAAATCATAACCACTCTTGATAGTAGTGTAATCTTAGTTGGTTACAATACACATTTTGGTGCAGGAGGAAAAAATGTATTAGTATTAAAAATAGGTAAAAATGATATTTTCCCTGTCGTAACAGGTACACCGACTATTTCTGATCTAGTACAAGTTTTTGAATTAGAACATGAGCAATTTACGGTTTACCCTAACCCATGCAAAGAAAAATTGTCCATCTTTTCTCCCTTAAATTGGAATGGAAAAATCGAATTACTGGATAATTACGGTAAACAGATTTATTTAAAAATAGAAAATAATGAAGTCAATCTAACTGAAATTCAAAATGGCATTTATTTCTTAAGTTTCACGAATGCTAATGGCTATAGAACAATACAAAAAATAGAAGTCATTCATTAACATTACCATTCAAAAGCTGTATCTCCAAACCATTTATGCTGTACTCTTAGTGTTTGCTCAATAACATCTCTTACACAAGTTTGACCTCCATTAAAAGGAGATTGATAATGTGAAATACCTTTTATTTCAATAGCAGCATCTTGAGGACAAGTTGCAACGCCAACAATATTCATTACTTGATAATCTGGTATATCGTCACCCATATACAAAACTTCCTCATCAGATAAATTATATTTTTGTTTTAATTCATTATAAACATTTAACTTATTAAATGAGCTTAAATGAACTTCATTTATTCCTAAACCTAACAAGGCACTTTTTACATCTTCCGAGTTCCCTCCAGTAACAATAATAATTTTATATCCCAATTTTGATGCATATTGCAAAGCATATCCATCTTTCGAATTTAATTTTCGTAAAAATTCTCCATTATATAAAATTATTGAGCTATCTGTCAACACACCATCAACATCAAACATAAATGTTGTCACTTTTTTTAATCTTTCTTTATAACTTATCATTTCTTTTTCGTTTGATATGTCTGTATAATACTATCTGTCAATATTTTATATATATCCTTTGGTAGTCCCTCTAATTCTTTTAGATGTAGTTGAATGACCAATTGATCATTCCTTCGTGCAGGACCAGTTTGAGCATCAAATGGGTTTAAATCCAATATTTTATTGGTAGTTTCTGCTAATAAAGGTTTTAAATATTCCCAATTTAATTCATTTGCTTCAACATACTCTTTTGCAATCTGAGCCAAATGATTAGTGAAATTATTAATAAAAACTGCGCCGATATGCAATTTTTTTCTTTCATCAGAATTTGCAAAAGAAACATTAGTTGACAATTTCAGAGCCAACTGAAATAATTCCTGTTTAAAAGCATCATTTGACGCCTCAATTAATAATGGCACATTTGAAAAATCTACTATTCTTTCTTTCGAAAAAGTTTGCAAGGGATAAAATACTCCTATTTTTTTTCTACCAGGCAAATTTTTCAATTCGATACTACCAGAAGTATAAGCAATTTTAGCTGTATCTGGAATAGAATTTATGATTGCTTCAATAGCATCATCATTCGAACAAATTAATACCAAATCACTTTCTGGGAATGAATCAATAGTTTCAAAATAAGGAATATCAAGTTCTTCAGCAATTAATTTTGAAGAAACACCATTTTTACTGTAAATACCTTTAATTTCAACAATTGAATGCAATGCAATGGCTAATTGAGAACCTACATTCCCTGCACCAATAATAAAAATACTATTTATTTCTTTTTGCATTTGGATTCAAAGAAATTAAATTGTTTCAACAATTTCTTGACCTAACTCTTCGTAATTTATTCCGTCAAAAGTTCCTGATGACATCATTAACAATACAGAATCATTCCATTCATGTGATTTTATAAAAGTTAATACGTCATTTGTCTCAGTCATTACCTTTACATTTCCACCAAAAGCATTCTGTACCATTTCTTCAGTGATTGGTTCTAACTTTTTGTGTTTTACTACATCATGATTAAAATAAACAATAGCTTCGTCAGCTTTGTTCATTGCATCTTTATAATGAGGTAAAAATTCTTTTTTCAATGACGAAAAAGTGTGTAACTCCATACAAGCAATTACTTTTCTATCCGCAAATTGTTCTTTTACAGCTTTTGTCGTAGCTTTTAATTTGGAAGGTGAGTGAGCAAAATCTTTAAACATCACAAAAGAATCATTTTCAACAACTTTTTGTAAACGTTTTCCTGCACCTTTAAATGTTGTAATCGCAGTGAAAAAATCATGAGGTTTTATTCCAATAGCTTCCCCTATGCGCATTGCACCCATTAAATTTTGCAAGTTGTGCTGACCAAATAATTGTAAATCATAGGAATTTCCTTCAAAAGTCAATTTAGTTCCAGTTGATGTTACATGATATTCAGGAGTAGCATAACTAACTGTATTTATTTTAGAAGTATATTTCTCCCCTAATTTTCTCACTTCCTCATCATCTGCATTATAGACCAAAGTACCATTTGGCTCTATCATCTGACAGAAAATATCAAATTGATCTACATAATTTTCAAAAGTTGGAAAAACATTAATATGATCCCATGCAATTCCACTTAGGATGGCAATATTTGGTTTGTATAAATGAAATTTTGGTCGTCTATCAATCGGTGAACTTAAATATTCGTCACCTTCCAAAATCATAATTGGAGCATCATTGGATAATTTAACCATACAGTCATATCCTTCTAATTGAGCACCAACCATATAGTCGACATTCAATCCTAAAGCATTAATGACATGTAAAATCATAGAAGTTATTGTAGTTTTACCATGACTACCCCCGATTACAACCCTTACTTTATCTTTGCTTTGTTCGTATAAATATTCTGGATACGAATAAATTGGAATATTAAGTTCTTTTGCTTTTTTTAATTCTGGATTATCTTCTCTTGCATGCATTCCTAAAATGACTGCGTCTAAATCCGAAGTAATCAATTCATCATTCCAGCCAATTTTAGCAGGTAAAATACCTTGCTTTTCCAAACGTGTTTTAGATGGTTCAAAAATTTCATCATCAGACCCTGTTACTTGAATTCCTTTTCGACTTAATGCAATTGCCAAATTATGCATTGCACTTCCTCCTATAGCAATAAAATGTACTTTCATAAAATTTAAAACACGTTTGAAGCTAAACTTAATTAACTCTACTTATAAATATGATTAATAATTCTTTTTCAAATTAGGTCCTTGCGTTTCCTTTTGCCAAACATATTCAGTTGTCGGCGAACCATTTTTATTGTAAGTTATCGATTGTAATGTTTGAGTTTTCACATAAACATTCCCTTGACCTTCAATTACTACAACTCTTCTTGTAATAATTGTCGTCATCAAACCTTTTTCATCTTTTTGAGTAAACGATTCTTGTGATACACCTTCAGGATATTGTTCACCTAATGCATTTTTAACGATTGGTTTTGCATCAGGTTCCTTTTGTTTAGCATTCAAATCTTGTTGTGCTTTTAAATGTTTATCATTTTGAATAGCTCCAGATTTTCTTTGTTCATCCCCCATTGCTTTCGTTACATCCTGCATTACAGATGAATTCACTTTCTCACCTTCCGTTAATTTATCACTTTCTGTTGAGATACCTGTAACCACATTATGAATAGCAGAACCTGTATTTTTAATTTGACTTGAATTATCATCCGATCTCTTCTGATCTGCAACCAATACAACCTTTTCAATATCCTTTGAAACAGAAACATTTTCAGAATTTCTATCATTTGCTTTCGCTAATTTTCCGTCATCCTTTCTTTTTTCAGATTCGATAGAAGATTTACTTGATTGAACTTTTTCAACTTCAGCCTTATTTTTATTGAAGTCTGCCGTTTTAATTTCGTTGTCATTTTTCTTATAAACTTCAACTGAATTCAATCGATTATTATCTTGTTTTACTTCTGTTAATTTAATTACTGTTTGAATATCATCCACTTTTTTAGTCGCAGAAAACCCTTCATTTTTATCGGCATCTGCTTTTGTTGTTAAATCAGAAGTTACCTTTATCTCTATCGGTTTCAAACTTTCTGTTGTTTCTTGTCTAAGTCCATCCTTTAAAATAGCTTCCTCTGCAGTTTTCCCAACCAAAACAGAAACTTTTTTAGATTCATCCAAACTATTAGTCCTATCCTTATCAGCTTTTTCAGATTGAATTTGTTCTACTGATTTATCCATTGTTTTTACGCTCTCGGATAACTCACCCGGACGTAAACTATTTTCATATTGTTTCTGTTGTATAACAGTAACCTCATTATCAACTAATTTAGCAGCTGAAAAACCTTCGTTTTGATCTATAGTCGATCTTGAAGTTAAATCAGTTGTAACTTTTATTTCAATCGGTTTTAAATTTTCAGTAGTTTCTTGTCTAATCTCATCTTTTAAAACAGCCTCAGCAGCAGTTTTACCAACCAAAACAGAAACTTTCTTAGATTCCTCCAAACTATTTAATCGATCATTCTCTCCTTTTTCTAATTGAATATCTTCAACAGATTTATCCATTATTTTTACACTCTCCGAAAGTTCTCCTGGACGTAAACTATTTTCGTATTCTTTTTGACTAATTACAGTATGTTCATTATCAACTAATTTACTAGCTTCTTGTCTTTCATTTGCTTTTTTGAGTTCGCCTGATGTTAAATCATGAATTGTTTTCTCATCTTTATACTCAATTGAACTTTGAGCAGCTTGTCTCTGCAAATCATCATTTTGAGGATCTAATATTGGTTTTAATTGAATATTTCGAACAGCTTGATCAGAGGCAATATTATCTTCTAATTCTCTTTTTGAATCATTAAATTCTTTATTACCTTTTTCATTATCATATTTTTTTATTTCATAACCATTATCATCAGCAAGAGTAGTTTTCTCTTTTATTTCCTTTTCAATTTCAAATGAATTAATTTTCTCCTTCACTGCTAAATTTTCACTTTTTTCAAACCCTGTATTTTTTTCTCCTTCGTTGATATTATTTTTTTGTATTTCACTTAACGAATTGACAGATTCTTTTCTATTACTCTCTTTTTCAGATGTTTCCGCATCTATTTTAGTTTGAACATTGAATAGATCACTTGTTGCAGTTAGTTTTTCCTTTTCTTTTAATGTCCCAAGTTGAGCTTCTTTATTTGTTACATTTGCTGTTCCTTTCTTCAAGTTTTCGCCCTCTAGCTTCTTACGTTCAATTTCAGCTTGATTCAATGCTGCCATTCCATCGGTAATTTCTTTGTCTAAAGGTTCACCTAACGGCTTTAATTTACCATCACCTTCAGCAATTTTTGTATTTAAAATTACATCTAACTCTTTGAGTTTTTTTAACGCATAAGCATCTTTTGGTTTAAAGCCAAGCGCTTTTTCGTAGCTTTCCTTAGCTTGTAAATAATTTTTTTCCTTGAATAAATTATCTCCTTCTTTGATTACTTTTTTATACTCAGCCTCTGTTTCAGATGAAGACAATTCTCTTAATAATCGATCAATTTCAATTATTTGTTTTGTAGCATATTTATCATCTTTAATTATAGTAAGAGCCAATTCGTATGATTTCTTAGCTGTTTTATAATCTTTTAGTTTGAAAGCATCATCCCCTTCTTTGATGTATTTATCAAATTCCGCTTTTTTGGCAATAGAATTATCTTTTGCTGCTTTTTCATTATCAATTATTTGCTGTATTTCAGCTAATTTTGCTTTCGCTGCAGCGTCATTTGGTTTTATTGTAAGAGCTTTTTGAAAACCTGATATAGCTTCAGTGTATTTTCTCTCTTTCATGTTTTTATCGCCCAAATTCATGCTTTCTACATACAACTTTTCTTGATCAGCTTCAGAAGATTGTTGAACTAATAATTTGTTTAATTCATCAATTTTTTGGGGTGGAAGAGTTTCCTCAGGTTTTAACTTTTGAGCTTCTTCATATAATAATAATGCTCGCTTATAATCCTTCGATTTTTCAGCTGTTGCAGCAAATGTTATTTTTTCTTTATATTGTTTTTCAATTAATTCAAGTGCATTTATTTTAGCCAATAACTCATCGGGTCTTTTGTCATTAGGCACAACATTCAATTGTTTATTTAAATCTTTAGCACGATCAATTAATCCTTTCGCTTTTGCATAATCCTTTTCAACGATTGCCTTTTCAACTACCGTAAATATTTTTTCATAATTTTTCTTTTCTTCCCCACCTTTTTCTTTTTCAAGATCTTCTGCAGCTTTTGCTTTCTCTACTGGAGCAGTTTCTGAGGGCTTTAATTTTAATGCTTCGTTAAATTTTTTAATCGCTTCTAAATAATTTTTAGCTGCAACCAATTTATCCCCTTCTGCCATTAAGGAATTATATTTAGTGTCATTTGCAGCTTGATTTAATGCTGTTTTCTTTAACTCATCTAATTCCGAAATTTTGGTTTTGGGTAAAATCTCAGATGGCTTCTTGATAGAAGCCTCTTTGTATTTTGCAATTGCACCATCATAATTTTTAGCAGTCACAAGTGCAGCTGCATCATCCATTAATTTTGTATACTCTTTTTCCAATTGCGCTTGAGAATCATTTGCTTTTATTGCAGCATCTATCTCTTTGATTTTCGAAGATATAATTGGATCTATTTTAATTGTATTCGCTTCTTCTAATTTACTTTTTGCTTCCAACCATTTCTTCTCACCAGCTAATTTCAAGCCTTCAGCTTTTAATGATTCAAACTGCTTGTCTTTCTCAGCTTGCCCTTTTAACGCATTTAATTTGGTATTAATCTCATTTATCTTAGCTTGAGCGATTGAATTAGAAGGGTCAAGTTTAATAACTTCGTCATACTTTGCTTTAGCTGGATCGAATTCGTTTTTTGCAAATAAAGCGTTTCCTTCCAAGATTAACTTATCAATTTTAACTTTCTTATCTGCTTCAGCTTGTTGATTCGTTAACAAAAGATCTATTTCTGCAATTTTTTGTTTTGGTTCAGCTTTAGTTGGGTCTAATGTTTGTGCTTCTGTAAATTTAAGTTTGGCTTCTTTTAACTTACCCGCTTTTAACAATTGATCAGCAGCCGAAAAACTTGCATTGTACTTATCAATCTTATCTTTATTCGCTTGTTCAGAGGCTGCTTGAACTTTTATTGCAGCATCAATCTCCTTTAATTTAGCAGCAACAATTGGATCCAACTTTAGTAAGTTAGCTTCCTCTAGTTTTGTTTTAGCTTCAGGCCATTTCTTTTCTGAAGCCAATTTCATCCCATCTGTTTTTAATGCTTCAAACTGCTTATCCTTTTCAGCTTGACCTTTTAATGCAGTTATTTTATTTTTTAATTCGGTAATTTTTAATGGAGCAACCGTATTTGAAGGATCTAACTTTAATACCTCTTCAAATTTTAGTATTGCAGGATCTAATTCATTTTTCGCAATCAATCCATTTCCTTCTAAAATTAATTTATCAATTTTAGATTTTTTATCCGCTTCAGCTGTTTGACCTGCAATTAAACCATCAATTTCTGTTATTTTTTGCTTTGGTTCTGTCTTAGTCGGATCAATTCCTTGTGCTTCTGTAAATTTTGCTTTTGCCTCCTTAAGTTTTCCCTCTTTCATTAGCTGTTCAGCAGCAGAAAAGGTGGTGTTGTATTTATCAATCTTTTGTTTGTCAGCATTATTTTTAGCAATTAAATCATCTATTTCTTTGATTTTTGCCGGAGGAATTGTTTGAGTTGGATCTAATTTTCCTGCTTCAATAAATTTCACTTTCGCTTCTGTTAATTTACTTTCAGAAAAAAGTTTAGCACCATCTGCAATTAAGCCGTCATATTTTGCCTTATTTTGATTCTTTGCTAATTCTTCAGCTAGCTTCTTTTTTACATCGTCCAATTTTGTTTGAACAATCACATCTTTTTTAGTAGAAAGCGCTTCTTCATATTTTAATTTTGCTTCGTCAAGTTTATTTGATTTTAATGCATTATCACCTGCTAAAACTAAATCAGAGAATTTTTTATCATTTGCAATTTTGTTTTTTTCGTCTTCTTTTAACTTATTAACGGCTGCAATTTGTTGAGTTGGATATACTTCAGTTGGTTTTTTCTTGGAAGCTTCTGTATATTTAGCAATAGCATCATCGAATTTTTTTTGATCTCGAAGATTATCCGCCGCTTTGATTAAATTAAGATACTCTTGATCAGCCTGTTGCGCGGCAAGTTGATCTTTTTTAGCTGCTTGAATAATTTTATCAATTTCAGCTATTCTATCCAATGGCAATTTTTCTTTCGGCTTTATTGAATTTGCCAATTCAAATTTAACTAAAGCATCTTGGTATTTTTTTTGACCAAACAATGCTTCTGCAGCTTTAACTGCTTCATCATATTTCGCATCATTTGGATCTGCAGTTGCTGGACCTTTGGCTAAAAGATCATCTATTTTTTTCTTCATCCGATCATATGCCGGTTTATCGAAATTGACCATAAATTTAGCAGGATCCCAAAATAATGTAGCTACAGGTTCATTATTTAAAAAAGAAAAATCCAAGCCTGGACGCTCAGCAAACAAACTCATATCTCCAGCAATTGGAAATTCAGATCCTGCAGGAATATCTTCTTCAGCCATTTTTGACCCATCATAAGTAAGCTTTTTACTTACCAAACCTTGTTTAGAAAATTCTATTTGAAATTTTAATCCTATCGGTCCGTTATATGAAAAATCATATTTTCCATTTGTAGCAGAAATACCTGAGGCAACTTTTACTCCATCTTTGAGAACTGTAACTGTAACACCTGCTTCTTTTTTACCTAAATCAACATTTGTAATAGTTCCTGAATATCGATAGGTTATTTCTTGGGTAAGCCCAATGAAACCTATAAACAAACTTATAAATAGTATAAATAATTTCATATCTTTGATATAAACGTTTTTCTGACAAAATGATTACAGAAATTGTTTAATTGTTTTAATTTTCGTTAAAACACAAATATCGTAAAAAACTTTATACAATATTCAAATTTAAATGGAAGAAATATGCTAAAAATTAACCAATTAAGTTACTGGGAAAAAGAGACTTATTTCAAAAATGTTGATTACTTAATCATAGGAGCAGGAATTGTTGGATTTAGTACAGCGATAGAAATCAAAAAAAAATATCCAAACTCAACCATTTTAATAATTGAACGAGGATTTTTACCAACTGGCGCAAGCAGTAAAAATGCAGGTTTTTCTTGTTTTGGAAGTGCAACAGAATTAATTGATGATTTATCCCATATTTCTGAAGATAATGTATGGGAAACAGTTGAAATGCGATGGAACGGATTACAAAATCTAAAATCAATAATAGGAGAAAAAAACCTTGATTTACAAGTAAATGGTTCTTGGGATTTGGTAACAAAAAACGAACAGCAAATTGCAAAGGAAACTATAGATAAAATTGACTACTTGAATTTTAAAATTGAACAAATTACAAATGAAAAAAACGTTTATTCAATTGATAATAAAGTTGGTGAGAAATTTGGATTTAATCACGTCGAAAATAGTTTTCACAACCGATTAGAAGGCCAAATCAATTCGGGTTCAATGATAAAACGTTTCCACCAAATTGCAAACGAATTAGGAGTGAATTGCCTTTTCGGAATAGAAGCTTTACAAATTGAAAACCAATCAACTAAGACCATAATCATGACTTCGATTGGTGAAATTCAAGCTAACAAAGTTGCTATTTGTACCAATGGATTTGCTCGTCAATTTTTAAAAGATGAAGATGTTCAACCAGCAAGAGCACAAGTTCTAATTACAAAACCAATAAATAATCTTCCAATTCAAGGAACTTTTCATTATCAGCAAGGTTATTATTATTTTAGAAATATTCATAATCGAATATTGTTAGGTGGAGGAAGAAACTTAAATTTCAAAGAAGAAACAACTACTTCTTTTGATCAATCGGAACAAATAAAAACAGCTTTAGAATCTTTATTAAAGAAAGTAATAGCACCCAAACTAGACTTTGAAATAGATTATTTCTGGTCTGGAATAATGGGGGTTGGAAGCACAAAAAAACCAATTATTAAATTAATAAATACAAATGTAGCTGTTGGTGTTCGACTTGGTGGTATGGGAGTCGCAATCGGTTCTTTGGTAGGAAAAGAAGTTGCTAGTTTATTAGACTGATTATTGAATTAATAAATTATATCAATGAAAATAATTTAGTAAAAATTGACACAACTTTTTCTTCTTTTTTACGTTATAAAAGTATAAGCGTAATACTCTTCATCATGACTACTAAACACATTCAAAAGTTAAACGAAGCTGTATACATACTTCGTAATTTCGTTGAGCTTAGTTCTCAATTACTACCTTTTTTACTTGAGTTAAAACACCTTAAAAAACCAACTAAAGAAGATTTGATCGATAAAGAAAATATTATTGATTTATTTAATAATTATGCATTTGATAATGTAACTTCAGTTAAATTAATGGATTCTCCTATTCTCCTTCTAATAAACGAATCTTTTCTCTCAATTATGGAAGATGCGAAGACAAAAAGAAATGCCAATAAAAAATTGAAAGCATTTTTTAAGGAACATGATCGCTTGAAAAAGAATTGGGAATTAATCGATGCTAACTAATTTTCAATAAAAAATTAGCAACTAATAAAATAATTATTTCCAATGAAATGGACACCAAAAGTCCAATCAAATATTTTTTCCTGATTTTTCTTTTACTAAATCGAATAACACAATAAAAAACAATAATTGGAATTAAAATATATATTCCTACTACCCCATTTGCTATAAAAGACTGGCTCATTGAATTGATTTTTTTGAATTCAAAAATAATCAATTCATATAACAAACAATTTTATTTATTTTCGTAGCTATGAAAACAATAAAAGATCCAGGTTTAGGCTCTAAATTTCAAAAACCATTAAATCGTCTCATGAATCGAGATGGTTCGTACAATATAATTCGCAAAGGTGGTTTATCTCCTACACAAGATTTTTACAAGTATTTAATGGAATTACCATCCTGGAAATTTCTAATTTTCACGTTGTTTTTTTATATCATATTAAATTTAGTTTTCACTTCTCTTTATCTCTTAGTTGGAATTGATCAACTTAGAGGTGTGCCGGATAACCAACATCCTTTTTTTAGTGCTTTCTTTTTTTCAACGCAAACATTTACAACAGTTGGATATGGCTCTGTATCTCCTGGAAAAATTGGAGCTGAAATCATAGCAATGATTGAAGCATTTGTTGGATTATTAGGTTTTGCGTTAGTTACAGGTCAATTATATGGCCGATTTTCAAGGCCAAATGCTCGTTTAAAATTTTCTAGAAATGCTATTATTACTCCGTTTGAAGATAGTAATTCACTTATGTTCAAAGTTGTAAATCATAGAAATAATGTTTTACTTAATACTAAAGTAAAAGTCTTTCTTTCTCTAGATAAAATTGATGGAAACAACCACTTCAATAAAGATTATTTTCAACTAAACTTAGAAACAGATACGATTACATTCTTCCCTCTTACATGGACATTAGTTCATATAATAAGTGAAGATTCTCCTTTATTTAATCTAACTTTAGAAGAAATAAAAACTAAAAGAGCGGAATTGTTTATATTAGTTGAAACATTTGATGAAACATTTTCACAAGAAATCGTACAAAAACATTCGTATGGACAAGAAGATTTTATTGAAAATGTAAAATTTGAAAGTAATTTTAGACCTAATAATGATGGAAAGCTAGAATTATACGTTGATGAAATCGATAAAGTAACAGCAATTTAATATGACAACAAAAGATATAAATACTTCCATAGAACTTCCTGTAATGGAATACTTTTACACAATTCAAGGGGAAGGATTTTACTCTGGTCGTGCTGCTTTTTTCATACGTTTGGCTGGCTGTGATGTAGGTTGTGTTTGGTGTGATGTAAAAGAAAGTTGGGACGCAAAAATTCACCCCAATTTAATGATTGATTTTATCGTAAGTGAAGTTCTAAAATCAAAAACGGATTTTGTTGTAATTACTGGTGGAGAGCCTGCAATGTATGATTTAACTACTCTTATCAACCTTTTACACAAAAACAATATTGAAACTGCTATTGAAACATCAGGTTGTTATGAATTAAAAGGAAATATAAATTGGTATTGTTTTTCTCCAAAAAAATTCAAAAAACCAACTAATGAAGCTTATTCAAAAGCAAATGAATTAAAAGTAGTAATCTCTCACTTATCTGATTTTCAATGGGCTGAAGAACATGCTGCTAAAACAAATAAATCATGTAAATTATATTTACAACCTGAATGGTCAAAACAGGAACGTTTTTTGACAGATATTATTGAATATGTAAAAAATAATCCAAAATGGAAGATTTCTTTACAGACACATAAGTTCATGAATATACCATAAGTTATGAGACAACTATTTTTCACTTTTACATTAATTTTAGCAGCTGCATGTAGTGTTGCGCAACAAACTTATTCTACAAAAAGTAAAAAAGCAATAAGTCTGTTTGAAGAGGCGCAAAAAAATCCTACTTCATTTGACTCCAAAACAAATAGAAATTCATACAACAATGCAATTGAATCGTTAAATAAAGCCTTAGAAAAAGATCCAAACTTTTGGGAAGCTCATCTTTTAGCTGCAGAATTCTGTGAATATTCAAATGATATGAAAGGTGCAATTATTCATTATGAAAGCGCATTATCAATAAATCCTCATCACAGCATGTCTGGTAGTACCTTTTTTTATCTGGCAAACTGTCAACAAGTAGTTGGAGATTTTGAAAATAGTTTAAAAAACTATGATACCTATATCAATAACAGAAATGCAAATCCTGATTTGGTGCAGAAAGCCATGGAACTAAGAAGAAGCTGTGCATTTGCCCTTGAATCGATGAAACACCCTTATGATTTTAAACCAATCAATATCGGACCGGGAATTAATACAGCTGATCCTGAATATTTTCCTACTATTACAGTTGATGGAAAAACAATTTTATTTACAAGAAGAATCAAAGATGATAGAGTTCCTAATTTCAAAGAACAAGAAGATTTTTATGTATCAACGTTAAGTCCTCAGGGAAGATGGGGAGTAGCTTCACCAATGCCCCCAAATGTAAATACTGTTTTAAATGAAGGTGCACCTACGATCAGTGCAGATGGTCGTTCACTTATTTTTGTTGCTTGTTCGGATCAATCAGGAGATAACAATTATGGAGAAGGAAGAATTGGAAAAGGTAGTTGTGATTTATTTTACACAAAAAAATTGGGAAGAAATTGGTCTTCTCCTACAAACGTTAGTGGCGCAGTAAATTCAGGAACGTGGGAAAGTCAACCTTCTTTATCTGCTGATGGCAAAACTTTGTATTTCATTCGACGCGTAAGTAGAAAAGGTGAACAACCAAATTCAGATATTTTTGTTTCGCATCTGCTAAATGATGGAATTACATGG
>CALPVI020000009.1 GCA_943326975.2 Actinomyces viscosus
AATTGTTCTTTATATTTTCCAGATACAAATACTAAAATTGACTTTTCTACTCGATTTGAATTAGATGGAATCGAATTTCAAGAACCAAATGAACATTTTTTTACATTTAACAATCCTTTCGGTGCATGTAAAAAATGTGAAGGTTATGGTCATGTAATTGGTATTGATGAAAACTTAGTAATTCCTAATAAATCGCTTAGCATTTACGAAGGTGGAATTGTTGCTTGGAAAGGTGAAACAATGTCAGAATACCTTAATCAATTAGTTTTTAATGCGAAAAAGTTTGATTTTCCTATACATCGTCCTATAGGTGATTTGACAGAAACAGAATACCAATTATTATGGGAAGGAAATAAATACTTCACTGGACTTAATGAGTTTTTTAAATTTTTAGAAAGTCAAACCTACAAAATTCAATACCGCGTTATGCTTTCTAGATACAGGGGTAAAACGCTATGTCCTGATTGCAGAGGAACACGTTTAAGAAAAGATACTAATAACGTTTTAATTGAAAATAAAACCATCACTGATATAGTTTTAATGCCTATTTCTGATGCGCTACAATTCTTTCAATCATTGGAGTTAAGTAATTACGATCAGCAAGTTGCAAAACGAATTTTCCCTGAAATAGTAAATCGATTGAGTTTCTTAGAAGAAGTAGGTTTAGGATATTTAACATTGAATAGAGCTTCTAATTCCCTTTCAGGAGGAGAATCACAAAGAATTAATCTTGCAACTTCATTAGGTTCAAGTTTGGTTGGTTCTATGTATATTTTAGATGAGCCAAGTATTGGATTACACCCTAGAGATACGCATCGTTTAATTAATGTTTTAAAAAATCTCCGTGATTTAGGCAATACAGTAATTGTTGTTGAACATGAAGAAGAAATGATGAAGGCAGCTGATGAAATTATAGATATCGGTCCGATGGCAGGAGTTTATGGTGGCGAGGTTGTTTTTCAAGGCGGATTTGATCAATTGATACATTCTGACAGAAGTTTAACTGCAAAATATTTAACTCATCAAGAAACAATTCCTGTACCTACTAAAAGAAGAAATACAAAAAATAAAATTTCAATAACTGGAGCAAGATTAAACAATCTAAAAAATGTTTCTGTAGATTTCCCCTTGAACAAATTAGTTTGTATTACAGGAGTAAGCGGTTCTGGTAAATCAACATTAGTGAAAGATTTACTTTACCCTGCCATGCGAAAAGAGTTGGGATTAGTAGGTGACACAAACAATAATATACAATTAACTGGAGATTTCAAACAAATAAAAAACATTGAATTTATTGACCAAAACCCGATTGGTAAATCTTCGCGAAGTAATCCTGTTACATATGTCAAAGCATTTGACGATATACGTGAACTTTTTTCAAGACAACAAGTTTCAAAACTAAGAGGATATAAACCTGGATTTTTCAGTTTCAATGTAGAAGGTGGTAGATGTGAAATATGTGAAGGTGAAGGTGAAATTACTGTTGGAATGCAATTCATGGCTGATGTTCACTTAAAATGCGAACATTGTGATGGAAAACGATACAAACAAGAAACTTTAGAAATCGAATATAGAGGCAAAAACATCGCTGACATATTAGATATGGACATTGAAAGTGCACTTGCTTTTTTTAGAGAAGGAAATGATAAATTAGACCAAAAAATTGCAGATAAAATTCAACCTTTATTTAATGTTGGTTTAGGCTATGTTCAACTTGGTCAATCTTCGAGTACTTTAAGCGGTGGTGAAGCACAACGTATCAAATTAGCTTCATTTTTAATTAATGGTTCAAGCTCATCTTCTACCCTATTTATTTTTGATGAACCAACAACAGGACTTCATTTTCATGATATTAATAAACTTTTAATTGCATTAAACGAATTAGTTAATATTGGTCATTCCGTAATCGTTATAGAACATAACACAGAAGTAATTAAATGTGCTGATTGGATCATCGACATTGGCCCTGAAGGTGGTGAAAAAGGTGGGAATATCGTTTTTGAAGGCATCCCTGAGGACCTAATTAAAATAAAGGGGAATTATACAGGCGAATTCTTAAAAGATAAATTGAATTAGTTTTTTTTTGGTTATATTCTATTAATATTATATATTTAGTTAAAAGTATTCTAATTCAATAGTCAAAAATGAATATCATTCAAAAAAACATATTGAATCAATACGATAAAGCCTTTGTTTATGCTTGTTGGAACGAAGTCTATCCTGAAAGATTTTGTTTCAATGAATACATCCAGTTTGAATTATATATAAGTCAATTACAATCGCAAAGACATTTCATGTTATTAAATGATTTTCAAAATCCGATAGGTTGGCTTTGCACTTTTGAAAGAGAAGAACAAACTTGGTTTGTAATGTTAATTGATAATAGATATAAAAACAAACAAGGTGGTAGTCAATTATTAAAAGCCGCAAAATCAGTTTATGAAGAATTGATTGGTTGGATGATAGTAGACGATGAGGCAATTTGTAAAAATAACATACCCTATCAGTCACCTGTTGAGTTTTATAAAAAGAATTTATTTCAATCTGTACCAAATACAAGAGAAGTAATTAGAGGTATTTATCTTGAAAAAATGAGATGGCACAAGGACTTTGAAATGAAATTTTCACCTAATTAGTCTGTCATTTTTACATTTTTACTGAAATTTTGCCATTTTAACATTCGTTAATAAACTACTTAACATTCTTTAACATCGATGGTATAACTTTTGCTATTTCTGTTTCGTTATCTTCGCAATAGAAAATTAATTACGAACAAAAAAACACATTCAACAATGAAAACCAATCTTAAAAACATCGGTTTAGGACTACTTGGTGGAATGTTACCACTAGGAGCATATTTAATTTTACAATCATCAAATCCTATCGACAATTCCGATAGAATTTTTGATGGAAAAAACACAATCGGACAATTTACAGGTTTTGATGGAATCCCTGTTGGTTCTGAAAGTTTTGTTGAAGCTTCAGAAAACTCCCTTAATTCTGTTGTTCACGTTACAACCAAAATTGTTACCACAAATTTTCAACGTGATTTATTCTCTGAATTTTTCTATGGACCAGGTGCAGGAGGAAAAGAATTTAAACAATTTGGTTCAGGTTCAGGTTCAGGAGTAATCATTTCATCTCAAGGCTATATTGTTACCAACAACCATGTTATTGACAATGCAAGTGAAATCGAAGTAATCTTAAATGATAATTCAAAGTACACTGCAAAAATTGTTGGTACTGATCCATCGACTGATATTGCCGTTTTAAAAATTGAAGGATCTAACTTTCAAGCTATTCCAATGGGGAATAGTGACGAAGTAAGAGTTGGTCAATGGGTTTTAGCAGTTGGAAATCCTTTTAACTTAACCTCTACTGTTACTGCAGGAATTGTATCTGCGAAAGCAAGAAATATAAATTTATTATCTGATAGAACTTCTGGAAGTATTGTTCCAATTGAATCATTTATACAAACTGATGCAGCTGTAAATCCTGGAAATAGCGGTGGTGCATTAGTTAATACAAGAGGTGAATTAATCGGTATCAATACTGCAATCGCTTCACAAACTGGAAGTTATTCTGGTTATTCATTTGCAATACCTGTTAACTTAGCTCAAAAAGTAATTAGTGACATCATAGATTATGGTATTGTTCAAAGAGCCTTTTTAGGGGTTCAAATTGCTGACATCAATCAAGAAATCAAAGAAAAAAATAATTTACCTAATTTAAAAGGTGTATTTATTTCTAAAGTTACAGAAGATGGAAGCGCAGACAAAGCTGGATTAAAAGATGGTTCTGTCATTCTTAAAATTGGATCAAAAGAAGTGAACTCAGTTGCAGCATTACAAGAAGAAGTTGGAAAAAGAAGACCTGGTGATAAAGTATCTATTACGGTTAGAGAAAAAGACGGAGATGAAGTTATAAAAGAATTAGTCTTGCGTAATGCTGATGGAGAGACGAAGTTAATGACTAAAACAGAAGTTCAAAAAAATATGGCATTAGGTGCAACTTTTAGTGAATTATCGAGTAAAGATAAAAAAGAGTTGAACATCAATACTGGAGTTAAAATTCAAACTTTAGCTGCAGGTAAATTGAAATCAATCGGTTTACAGGAAGGAGATGTAATTGTTAAAGTAAATAACGAAGTGATAGAATCAGTTGAACAATTGACAAATAAATTGAACAATCAAGGAAATCGCGGAATATTATTAGAAATAATTACACAGAGTGGAATGAGGGAATTCAAGGGTTTCGGATTGTAAATCATGAAAGGCATGATTTTTGTTAAGAAGAAAACTTTTAAAATTATCTAATTAATATTTGGATAACACTGTTTTTTCGCCGTAACTTTGTATCGATTTTCCAATTATATATTAAAAACAGGAGGACAAGAAGAGAATGAGACAGCTTAAAATTACGAAGTCGATTACCAATCGTGAGAGTCAATCACTTGACAAGTACTTACAAGACATTGGTAAAGAGGAGTTGATAACTGCAGAGGAAGAAGTTGAGCTGGCACGTAAGATCAGGAACGGAGATCAAAGGGCTTTAGAGAAATTAACTCGAGCAAATTTGCGTTTCGTAGTTTCTGTTGCTAAACAATATCAGAATCAAGGGCTAACCCTTCCAGATTTGATTAACGAGGGAAATTTGGGTCTAATTAAAGCGGCTCAAAAATTTGATGAAACACGTGGATTCAAATTTATTTCTTACGCTGTATGGTGGATTCGTCAATCAATTTTACAAGCTTTAGCTGAACAAGCGCGTATCGTACGTTTACCATTAAACCAAGTTGGTTCATTGAACAAAATCAACAAGGCTTTTTCAAGATTGGAACAAGAATTCGAAAGACCACCATCTGCTGAAGAATTAGCAGAGGCTTTGGAAGTTCCTGAGGACAAGATTAAAGAGAGTTTAAGTGTTTCTGGACGCCACGTATCAATGGATGCTCCCCTATCTTCTGCTGAAGACGGAGGTACATTAATGGATGTAATGGCAAATACTGATTCTCCTAAAGCAGATCATGTATTGATGGCTGAATCTTTACAAAGAGAAATCGAACGTTCTTTAAGTACATTGACTGATAAAGAAAGAGAGATTATTCGTTTGTTTTTCGGAATTGGAATGAATCATGGTTTAACTTTAGAAGAAATTGGAGCTAAATTCAATTTAACAAGAGAAAGAGTTAGACAAATTAAAGAAAAAGCGATTCGTAGATTAAGACATACATCTCGAAACAAATTATTAAAGGCTTATTTAGGATAAGATTTAAGGCTGTCGGCGAAAGTTGACAGCCTTTTTTGCTTTATTCTTTTAGATAATTACATAGTATATTAACATCAAAAAAAAAACAATGGCAACTGATTTAGGTTACGAAACAGTTTTAAAATCTCACGTAGAAAGAGAACGTGCAGCAGTTAAACTTTCAAGTAAAGTTGGAGAACTTTTGTATGACAAAGGAATTGAATTAGTATTATTCCGTAATCATTTAACGGATATCACTATTTCTGAAATCTTAAATTTACATGAATACGCTGGTAAAGTAGTTAACAAACCAATCGATGTTTTTACAACTTCAGAACTAGCTGAAGAGATTTTAAAATTGAACTTCGCACCTGCTAAAATTGACATAGGTAAATTAGCAAGTGAGTGGATCGCTGAAAAAGACAACCATTCTTCTCAAGCAAATTTCTTATTCAGTAAATTAGAAAAAATTGGAAGTTCTGCTCAAGAGAATTTTGATCCAAGAGATGTTGTTTTATACGGTTTTGGTCGTATTGGTCGTTTAGCTGCTCGTGAATTAATCAAACAAGCTGGAAAAGGACAACAATTACGTTTGCGTGCAATCGTAACAAGAGGTTCTTCTGATAAAGATATTATTAAAAGAGCTGCTTTGTTAAGAAACGATTCAGTTCACGGAGCATTCAAAGGTTCAGTAATTGAAGACTTAGAAAATAAAGCATTAATTATCAATGGACAAATCGTTCAAATGATTGATGCAAGTAACCCAGAAGATGTTGATTATACTGCATATGGAATTAACAATGCATTAGTTATCGATAATACAGGTGTTTTCACAGATCGAACTGCATTATCTCGTCACTTACAAGCTAAAGGTGTATCTAAAGTATTATTAACTGCTCCAGGAAAAGAAATTCCAAATATCGTTTACGGAATTAATCAAGGTGAATTAGATGTTGAAAATGAAAATATATTCTCAGCTGCATCTTGTACTACAAACGCTATTTCTCCAGTTTTAAAAGTAGTTAATGATAAAATTGGTGTAGTTAAAGGTCATATTGAAACTGTTCACGCATACACAAATGACCAAAACTTATTGGACAATATGCATAAAAGTTCAAGAAGAGGTCGTTCAGCTGCAGTAAACATGGTAATTACTTCTACAGGAGCTGGTGCTGCTGTAACTAAAGTTATTCCTAACTTAAAAGATAAATTAACAGCTAATGCAGTTCGTGTACCAACTCCAAATGGTTCTTTAGCTATCTTAAGTTTACAATTAGAAAAACCAACAAATGTAGATGATATAAATGCAATATTAAAGGACGCTGCATTAAACGGTGAATTAGTAAATCAAATTTACTATTCTTTTGATCCTGAGTTAGTTTCTTCAGATATCATCGGTAACACTTGTTGTTCAGTATTTGATTCTAAAGCAACTATCGTTTCTCCTGATGGATTAAATGTTGTATTATATGCTTGGTATGATAATGAGTTTGGATATACTAAACAAGTTATTCGTTTAGCTAAACATGTTGCACAAGTAAGAAGAGCAATTTACTATTAATCAATAGTTTAAAATATAAAAACTCCGTTTCAAAATTGAAACGGAGTTTTTTTTGAATTTTAATCTCAATTAACTATTTACTAAACAAGATTTCCCTGCTATCCAACCTGTAGTCCATGCAGCTTGAAAATTAAAACCACCTGTAACACCATCAATATCAAGCACTTCTCCAGCGAAAAAGAGTCCTTCTACTACTCTACTTTCCATCGTTCTAAAATCAACTTGATCCAGTGAAATTCCACCCGCAGTAACAAATTCTTCTTTAAAAGTAGTTTTACCATTGACAAGATAACGATCATTGATTAAGGTATTGACTAATTTATTAATTCCTTTTTTTCCAATATCACGCCATCTTACTTCTTTATTAATACCTGATTTCTCTAATAAAAAAGACCAAAGTCTATTAGTCATTGGAAAAGGATTTAAATTGACGATCATTTTACCACCATGTTCTTCAACTATTTGTTCTATTTGTAATCTTAGGGAATCTTCTTTTTTTTCATTTAGCCAATTCACTAACACTGCAAAATTATAATCTTTTTCAGCCAAAATACGAGCTCCCCAAGCTGATAATTTCAAGATTGCAGGACCACTCATTCCCCAATGCGTAACAAGTAAAGGACCATTTGAAATTAATTTTGTTGATTCAATTTTGACGGTTGTTTCTTCTACTACATTACCCATTAATTCACAAATGGGATTTCCAGGCATATTAAATGTAAATAAAGACGGAAAAGGTTCAACTATTTTATGACCTAATTGTTCACTCCATTCTAACCCATTTCTTTTAGGTTGACCTCCCATAGTAACTATTACTTTATCAGCAATAAAGTCGCCTTTTGAAGTAATGACATTAAATTTATTTTCTAATTTTTGCACTCCAATAAAAGCGGTTTGAATTTGAATATCAATTCCTAATTCTGAAGCTTCTTTTACAAAACAGTCAATAATTGTTTGAGAACTGTTTGATTTTGGGAATATGCAATTGTCAGGTAGCGTTTCTAATCGTATATTTCTTTTAGCAAACCAATCAATGGTAGATTGAGCATTAAATTGTTCGAATGATTTTCTCAAATATTTTTCACCTCGAGGATAAAATTTTGAAAGTTGAACATTATCGAAACATGCATGCGTTACATTACACCTTCCACCTCCTGACACTTTCACTTTAGACAAAACTTTTGCTGATTTTTCTATAATCATTACATCAGCATTTGGAAAATGACTTTTAACTGAAAGTGCGGAAAAAAAACCAGCTGCTCCTCCTCCAATAACTATTACTTTCTGATTTTTACCCATTCAATTCTATGTCAACTATTGTTTTCTCAACCAATAACTTTTATTTTTAAATGTCTTATCATCATTAGTAAAAGACAAACGATATTGAGGCTTTTCAAAATTTGCCATTTTTACTATGATTTCGTACAACACTAAATCTCTCGAAATCAATAAATTTAAATTTTGTCCAACTTTTAATCCTGAAATTACCGCTTCCAAATCACCTTGATCCACTCTAAAACCATTGCAACCAATAATTTCATCGTTTGGACTTAAACCTGCCTCTTCAGCAGCTGAACCAGAACGGATAGTTTTTATTAACAATTGATTTCCATTTTGATTTAAAGCCGCACCAAATGATGGCTTTGATTGACCAACATAATCTGCACTAACTCCTATTTTATTCAAAATCAAATTGTAATCAGGAATTTTTGTTCCAAAAACATAATCATTAAAAAACACAGATAAATCTTGACCTAAAAACACTTCTAATTCTGTTTGAAATTCTTTATCTGAAAATCCTCTTTTTTCTTTTTTGTAATATTTCTCTAACAAAGTTTGCATAAAATGATCCAAACATTTTTTCCCTTCGTATTTATCAATAATCATTGCATCAATTAAAGCTGCTAATAAAGAACCTCTTGAGTAATATGTCATTCCCGTATTCGAGCTATTTTCATTTGGTCGATATCCTTTGATCCAAGCATCAAAACTTGAATGAGCTACAGGTTGAACTCGAGAACCAACTGACCCTTCAACATAATTTAATGAACTATTTAACTTAGATAAAAATTCATCACCTGATATATAACCAGCTCTTACTAATAATAATTCATCGTAATAAGAAGTAAAGCCTTCCATTACCCACAATAAAGTTGTGTAATTTTCTTCATCATAGTTAAAAGGTCCTAATTCTCTTGGGCGAATTCGTTTCACATTCCATAAATGAAAATATTCATGTGCAACTAGAGATAAAAAATTAGAATACTCAGAAGCATCATATGTCCATCGGTTTACACTTAAGGTTGTTGAATTTACATGTTCTAAACCTCCTTGACCATCTGTAACATTGTGAATAATGAAAGTGTAATTCTTATTTGGATTAGTTCCAAAAACATTTGTTGCTGATTCACAAATTTTAGCCATATCGACTTTTAATGTGGCAATATTGTAATTTCCTTTTCCATAAATTGCAACCGTATGTAAAGTACCTCCAGCTGTAAAATCGAATACTTCTTGATTTCCTATTTCTATTGGACAATCCAATAATTGATCATAATTATCAAATTGATACGTTTTTGAAATCTCTTTATTATTTTCTTTAATCAAAGGAAGAGCCGTACTTACAACTTTAAAATCTTTATAAGGAAAAACTTCTAATGTTCCTTTATTTTCTTTTGCTTGATCAATATACATGAAAACACCTGGTCCACTTACAAATCCATGTGTCAAATCTAAAAAACTTGTTCTAATAGATAACTCAAAAGAATACACTTCGTATTTGACTGAAATTTCAGAATTCCCTTCTGAAGCAATCACCCATTTGTTTTTTGCAGATTTTTGCACTTTCAACTCTTTACCGTTTGATGCAAAAGCTTTTACTAAATTTATATTTTTTGAAAACTCTCTTACCAAATAAGAACCTGGAGCCCAAACTGGTAATTTAACCTCTACTTCTTTATCCTTAATTTCTGAAATATTCATCTCAACTTCAAAATAATGAGTTTGTGGTTTAGACATTTTTAATTTATAACTCACATTTTGAGCAAAAACTGAAATAGATGTGATAAGAAATCCTATAAATAATAAAGTTTTAAACATATTTTTCTAAATTTATATCAAAGATAAAATTTGAATCGTAGATTTAGATGATTTTTAATTAAAAACATTCATATGAAAAGTAAAATAGTTTATCTATTCATCGTTCTTTCTATAATATCTTGCCAACAAGAACCAAAAAAATCAAATATTAAAGATTTAGAAAAAATTGCTGATTTAGAAAGTAAAATTGCTCAAATCGAATTTGAAAAAGCTGAAAAAGATAAATTAGTTGATGAAGCTCTTCGCTTTTTTGATGAAGTACAAGCGAATCTTGAAACAATTGATGTTAAAAATCAAGAAATAAAAATTAAATCTAATGAAGAAAATCTTACAAACGATGATAAAAATTGGATTTTAGATCAAATCAAACAAATTCAATATTTGAGAGAATATAATACTAAAAAAGTGAATGCACTTAGTATAAAAATAAAAAACAGTAATGCTAAAATCAAAGAATTAGAGCGTATGCTAGAACGTTTAGCAAAAGATATTCAATTGAAAGATGAAATCATTGCTGATCTTGAAAATTCTTTAAATAAATTAGATCAAGATTATAGCAAAGTTTTTGATCAATACCAAGAACAAACCCAACTTGTTAGTGATTTAAAAGAGGAATTGAGTACAGGCTACTTTACCTATGGAACCGAAAAAGAATTAAAAGAAAACAATGTCATCGCAACCAAAAATGGAATTTTAGGGATTGGAAAAAAAGTGGATTTAGTTGATGGTTTTAACGAAAAATATTTTGATGAAGTTAATACTATTTACAAAAAAGAATTTACAGTCGAAGGTAATTCAATACGCATTTTAACTGATCATCCTTCCTCTTCTTTTGAATTAATTCCGATTGGTTCAAATACGAGAATAAAAATTAGTAATCCAACTGAATTCTGGAAAATATCTAAATACCTTGTAGTAATTGTAAAGTAATGGAACGTAAAAAGAAAAAGGTGTTTTCTCTGATCGTAATTAGTCTTGTTGGATTAAACCTACTTGTATTTCTATTTGTATTTATACTTCGACCAGGAAAAAAAGAACAAGGCCCTGCATATGATAAATTTATAATTGAATCTCTTCATTTTAATGAAAAACAAATTGCTATTTATGAAAAAGAAATAATCCATCATAAATTTTTAGGTAGAAAAAAAGAGGATTTACTTTTTCTACAAAAAAGTAAATTATACGACGAATTAAAAAAAACGATTATTGACTCATCAACGACAAATGCATTGATAAACGATATTAATTTGACTCAAAAAGAATTAGAACAAATTCATTTCAATCATTTTATCAAAATAAAATCAATATGTGATCAAAAGCAACTTATAGAATTTAATAGGATTACATCAGAATTTCCTTATTTTTTCAATAATCTTCCAAGAAAAAAGAATTAAATCTCAATTAATTTAATATTTTAATAAGATCCAAAAAACCTTCTTAAAAACCATTCTGTCGCAAAAATAATAACAACTAAAAAGAAAATCCATTTATAATCAATAAGATCATTAAATGATGCTTCTTTAAAACTCATTTCTGCAATATCATCTCTCTTTTCTAAATCTTTAATCATTTGATTCACATCATTTAAAGTGTAGAATTGTCCTTTTGAAGTTTTTGCTATTTGGTTTAATAAATTATGATTAGCTGCTGTTTCAATACTTTCCAGCTGTATATCTTCAACAATAAACACTCCAGATTTGGAATATTTTTTACCATTATTTTTACAACTTGCCTCCCATGTATATTTTCCAGGCTTTAATTTACCTAAACTTAATTTGTAAAAATTACCAACTACTCCAAACTGATATTTATCTTGTTTATTTTTTTCATTTTTTAAAATAAAATCAATCGTAGGTTTCGTTATCAACTCCATTGATTCATTATAGAACTCTGCTTTTACTTCTACTTCTTCATCGATTGTAAAGCGTTTAGGCAAAGTAACTCTTAAAGCAGATGTATTTTGTTTAACCACAAGGTATTGTGCTATTTTTTGAAATAATTCTGTAAAACCTTTAGAATCAGCTGTTCGAACATATTCATTAATTTTCCATTTCCAAATACCCTCACCATAGATTACACCAAATTTATGTCTTTCTATTTCTCCAAAATATATTAACGGATCATTTTTTTGAATTGAACCAATTCGCTGATGCAACATAACATCTGTTCCATTTGCCAATTTCGTATCACCAAACTTCACTGTAAGAGGCGGATAATAATTGATTGCATTTTGTAATTCTGTTGAAACTTCAAATTTTTGAAATCCTGTATTTAATTTACCTTGTACTTCATCTGTTTGACCTGAATTTGAGACAAATAAACCAATATCTAATTTTTGAATAACTCCATTAGTTGTATTTGGTCCTACAGTGTAAAGTACAGGAATTTTTGCTTCTTGAATTTTTGAAAGAATAGCAGGATCAAATTGAATTCCTGGTTCATGCCAAATAATTAAATCAATGTTTTTCAAATCTTTATCCCAATCTTTTGCTAAAACAGATTTGACATCTAAATTTTCATCTTTTTCAATTACGCTTTTTATAGCAGCAACATCTGGATGTGGTGCGCCAGCTAACAAAACAACTTTTGAACGAGTATCTAATACTTCAACATAAAAATTTCTGCTATTATTTGAATAGGTATATTCTTCTGAACCTTTTGAAATTAAAACAGTATATTGCTGATAACCAATCTTTGATGCTTCTATTAAAAATGAAATATGCTTGTAATCATATTTTCCATTTGTAAAACCTACAGATTGAGAAGCAATTGATTTTCCGTTTTGTAAAATACTAACTGTTACATTGGATTTACCCATTTTTATAGCCTCAATATCTACCTCAACTGGAAACTGATTTTTTAAAAACGCTATCTCATTTGAATTCACATTCTTAACAAATTGATCACGTTTAGCAATTGTATCACCAACTCCAACCGTAAATATCGGAGTTAAATCAATCTTCTCAGCACTATATAATGGATTTGAACCCTTATTAAAATTACCATCAGATATAAATGCAATACCACCTATGTTTCTGTTATAAAAAGAGGAATGAATTTTATCAAAACCATCAGCTAAAGAAGATGTACTTTCTTTCAAAGAAACAATACCATTAGGAATTACTTCTGAACCAACTGTGTAAGTTTGAAATTCAAATTTCTCCCCAAACTTTTCTTTGATACTAGCTTCGAAATTTGAAATTTGACTTTTTACTTCTAAACTGTCCTTATAATTTAACATTGAAGTTGAATTATCTATCAAAGAAATAAAAACAGGCTTTTCAACTCTATAAGCAACAGCTTCAAACAAAACACCTATAAAAAGAATACCTAAAAGAAAAATTCCAGAAGTACGAAGTGTCTTAAAAGTTATTATCCATTTATAGCCTAATTCCTTTACCCAATTCTCATCTTTGTATAAAAAATGAGCAAGAAAGAAAGAAACTCCAAACCAAGGAATTAACCACCAAATTGATAAATCTGAGACAAATCGCATAATTGAAACGAAGTTACTAAAACTTTAGTCAATACAACTAAATGATTTAAATTATGGTTGAGTAGTTGGAGTTGAACTCACTACAATTGATGAAGGAGGAAAATGTAATCCTTCAGCTTCCAAACCTTTGTAAACTTTTTCATTTAAATCAAAATGAACGTCCCAGTAATCTTCTGTTAATGTCCAAACACGAACAATAATATTTACTGAATTATTTGAAAGCGCACCCAATCCAATAAAAGGTTCTGGATCACGTATAATTCGTTTATCTTCATCAATTAACTTAGTTAAAAAATTTCGTGCAACTTGCATATCATCACCATAAGCAATTCCAAACACTAAATCAACTCTTCTCTTTTCAGCTTTTGTGAAGTTAGTAATATTACCGTTTGCTATCGGTCCATTAGGTAGTATGATAACCTTATTATCAGAAGTATGTAAATATGTGTTGAAAATTTGTATTTCCTTTACAGCTCCTTGTTCTCCTTGTGTTAATATTTGATCACCAACTTTAAAAGGTTTAAAAATCAAAATCATAACACCTCCAGCAAAATTAGATAATGTTCCAGAAAAAGCCATACCAATTGCCAAGCCTGCAGCACCTAATATCGCAACAAAAGATGTCATTTCAACTCCTAATTGAGTTATAGCTGTTATTACTATTATGACTTTAAAGGCCATAGATACTAAACTCGATAAAAAAGTAACTAAACTCTCATCCGTTTTACTTTTACGTAAAATATTTTTGACAGTATTTGTTGCTAATTTCACAAACCAAAAACCTATAATTAATATGGCAACTGCAATTCCAAAATTTGTTCCGATCTTAACCAAATATTTATTTATCTGATCGTAACTGATACCAAATATCCCTTCAAATTTTAACATCTCTAATTTTTTTAGACAAAATTACAATAACGTTCAATATTTCGACTATTATTAAAATCATTTTAACTTATTTTATTTTAATTTGTACTATGTTTTTTATTTTATCCAAAGCTTTAGTCATTTTTACTACACCATACACTTGGTTTATTCTAACTGTAATGGGAGCATTTTTATTAAAAAAAGACAAATGGAAGAAATGGTCTAAATATGCAGCAATTTTTATCTTTTTCTTTTTTTCAAACTCAATAATTTTATGTGAATTGATGCGTAAATGGGAAATACATGGCACAAGATTTGAAAATACGGGGAATTATGATGTCGGAATTGTACTTGGAGGAATGGCTGAATACAATTCAGATTTAGATGTTTTAAGCATCACAAGTCATGGGGATAGAATTTGGCAAGCAATTACCTTATACAAAAAGGGAAAAATTAAAAAAATTCTTATTTCAGGTGATTCTGGTTATGTTACCGAAAGAGGTTTACATGAAGCGAAACAATTTAAAACTGTTTTGGTAGAATGGGGAATTCCTGAAGGCGATATTATTGTTGAGGAAATATCTAAAAATACGCGTGAAAATGCATTAGAGACTAAAAAAGTTTTAGATCGATCTTATCCACATTTAAAAAAACACTTATTAATAACTTCAGGTTCTCACATGCGTAGAGCAATTGCATGCTTTGACAAAGTAGGTTTAAAATGTACCCCTTTTTCAACTGATTTAGTAACTGGACCAAACCGCAATTATTTTTGGGATCAATATATTATCCCCGATCAAGGAACAATGGGACAATGGAACAAACTCATCAAAGAATGGATTGGTTACTTAGTTTATGATATGGTTGGGTATATCTAAAAAACCGCAGTTACTTTAATTACAATGTTTTTCTCATATAAAATTTAGTAAAACCTCTTTTAGAATTTTCTTCTTTTCCAATTATTTCAAATCCATTTTTTAAATAAAACGAAGGAGCTTGGAAAGAATAAGTATCTAAGCTAATAAAATCACATTTTCTTTCTTTAGCTAAAATTATTGCTCGATTCAATAAACTTGAACCTATTCCTTTTTGACGATATAATTCATCAATTATAAAAGTTTTTATTTCTAAAGTTCCCCAATGTGAACGACCAAAAACTCCGCCAATAATTTTATCCTCTATTTCAATAAGAATTTGAAATGGTAAGTTTATTTCATCTGAAAAACTTATTCTATTTTGTTCGTTATAACTAATAATCTTTTCAACTAAAAAATCATAGTTATCCGAAGATATTTCATCCTTGACAATTAAGTTCATCTTACCTCCAAAAAAATAGTAAATCTTCCATTTTTAAATCATCGCTATATGAAATTTCTATTCTATGCTTACCTGGTAGATAATCATTGAAATTAGTAGAATATTTTAATCCTAATTTTGTTGAAGTTACCCAAAAATCTTCAACAAATTCACTATTCTCAATTTCTAAAATTATTTTTTTGTTCAGTGTGTCATTTGAAATTATCCTTCTAATAACTTCTTCATTTTTTGCTTTTTCTCTTCTGTGAGAGATATGTGTAAACCATCTTTCTTTAGAAATACCATTTGCATCTTTCCATTGAAAATGGACTACAAAATTCTTATTTCTGACTTCTTTATGATCACAAGGAAAACAA
>CALPVI020000010.1 GCA_943326975.2 Actinomyces viscosus
AGAATGGAGAAATTCAATTCCATTGAAAAGAGGTGGTTCTCCTAAAGATGTTGCTGATTTAACAGTATTTTTAGGTTCAGATATGTCATCTTACATTACTGGACAAACAATTCATGTTTGTGGAGGTATGTTGATGTAATAAAACTTTTAAATAATAAGAAAAGCAATTCGTATGAATTGCTTTTTTTTATATCTAGACTTTTGAAGGAATAAATAATTATCAGTTTATTTATTCACTATATTTACGATTATAAAATTCAAAAAATGAATATTCGTCCACGCAGAAATAGAAAAAGTGCTGCCATTAGAGCGATGGTAGAAGAAACAAAGTTAGGTACTGAAAACTTAATTTATCCCATTTTTATTGAAGATGGAAAAGGAATAAAAACAGAAATAAAATCATTACCCAATAATTATAGATGGTCACTTGATTTGTTACTACCTGAAGTTGAAAAATGTTTGAATTTAGGCATTAAAACATATGATATTTTTCCTGCAGTTAAAGAGGAGTTAAAAGATAAAATTGCAACATATAGTTACGCGGAAGATAATTTTTATTTGCATACAATTCGAAAATTAAAAGAAACGTTTCCAGAGATTGTTATCATGAGTGATGTTGCAATGGATCCATATTCATCTGATGGACATGATGGATTAGTGATTGATGGCAAAATAGTTAATGATGCGACTTTACCAATTTTAGGTAAGATGGCGATTGCTCAAGCGCAAGCAGGAGTTGATATATTAGGTCCCTCGGATATGATGGATGGTAGAGTTGGATTTTTAAGAAATGAATTGGATAAAAATGGCTTTACTGATGTGAGTATAATGTCTTATACGGCTAAATATGCGAGTGCATTTTATGGGCCATTTAGAGATGCTTTAAATTCAGCGCCTAAATCAGGAGATAAAAAAACCTATCAAATGAATCCAGCTAATAAAATGGAAGCATTAATCGAGGCAGAATTAGATATTCAGGAAGGTGCAGATTTTATTATGGTAAAACCTGCATTATGTTATCTAGATATCATTCATTTATTAAAGCAAAATTTTAACACACCGATTACAGCTTATAATGTGAGTGGCGAATGTGCAATGGTATATGCAGCTTCTCAAAATGGTTGGTTGAATTATGAGGCAACTATGTACGAAATGCTTTTAAGTATTCGTAGAGCAGGAGCAGATGGAATCTTAACTTATTTTGCGAAAGATTTTGCAGAATATGTAAAAAATAAATAAATGGAAGAGTTTAATTTTTACCCTGAAAAGCCAGAATTAAAGCAATCAAAACCAAAATCTAATATGAGTAGAACAGTTTTTTCTATTGTATTATTTGTAGTTTCTTTTATGCTCTTTTTTTCTGAACAATTAAGTTTTGTATTGTATCTATTAATTGTTTTGATAATACATGAGTTAGGTCATTTTGGTATGATGAAGTTGTTCAAATATGAAAATGTTAAATTACTCTTTGTACCATTAATGGGGGCATTTGTTCAAGGAAAGAAGGATTTGTATTCTCAAAGAGAAAGCTTTTATGTGGTGATAGCAGGGCCTATTCCAGGTGTAATAATTGGTTCATTATTAGTTCATTTTGGGGTACAATCAAAAGTTGATTTAATGACAGAACTTGGATTGTTATTTATGTTTTTGAATTTAGTTAATTTACTTCCAATTGACCCATTAGATGGTGGACAAATAGTTAGATTGTTTGTTAAATCTCGCTATGAATTTTTTCAATTACTTTTTTCATTTATTTCTTCATTAGTATTAATAATGATAGGTGTATACCTAGGGGAATATATTATTACAATATTCGGATTTTTGATGGCTTTCAGAGTAAGATCAATTCAGAAGAATTATTTGATTCACAAAGAATTAAAGAAAGAAGGAGTAAATTATGTTATTTCGTATAAAGATTTGACAAATAAAGATTATGCGAAAATAAAACAGTCATTAATTGCAACTTCCCCTTCATTAAAAATGTACATGGATCAATTACCAGAAGAAGAAACAAATCCATTATTTGCCTCACAAGTAAATGGAGTATTAGTTACTCCAGTAATGAGAGATGCATCTATTTTGTTTAAATTGATTATTTTTCTTGTTTGGCTATCTGCTTTTGTATTGCCTGCTTTTTTATTGTTAAACGATTTAAAAACATTTATTAATGGACTTTAAAGTTGGTGAACAAGTTGGTTTTTTATTTGAAACTGGAGGTGGAGTAGTTAGAAAAATTGTAAATGAAAATCAATTTTTAGTTGAAGATAATACGGGGTTTGAACGCCCATTTTCAAAGAGTGAATTAGTGAAGATTTATGGTAATGATTATAAGTTGCCAGATAATAAAGATTTAGAACTTAATGAGGATGATACGTTATCTTCCAATAAACATTTAGTTAGAAAAGAACAATTAACAGGTTATAGACGTCCGATTGATGTATGGGAAATTGATTTACATATCGAGGAAATTACAGAATCGCATTCAGGCTTGTCTAATTTTGAAATATTAACGAAACAATTAAAAGAGTTTAAAAGTTTTTTTAGTAGGGCTAAATTAAAAAGAATTAGAAAGATAGTTGCTATTCATGGAGTAGGTGAAGGAGTTTTAAAAGAAGAGATACGTATTTTTCTTTCTAAACAAGAAGGAGTAGAATACTATGATGCAGATTTTAGAGAATATGGTAAAGGTGCGACAACAGCTGAAATTCATTATAATGGTTTGGATGAATGAAAACATATTTAATTGCAGATAGCGGAGGTACACAAACAGATTGGTGTTTTATTGATGAGAACGCGAATCGGCATTTTTTTACAACACCTTCTTTTCATCCAGTTAATTGGAATGATGAATTTATAGAAGAATATCAAACTTTTTTTAATACACATTTTAATTATTTTTCTGCTCAAGTTCATTTTTATGGAGCTGGATGTTTACAAGAGTCAAATAGGAGCAAAATAAAAGATATATTTCTTAATTGGGGATTTAGTCAAGTGCACATATTTTCAGATATTGAAGGTGCTTGTCATGCAGCATTAGGAGTAAATCAAGGAGTTGTAGCGATTCTAGGTACAGGATCGGTTGTATGTGAATACAACGGGGACGAGATAAAAAATATTAGAGGTGGTTTTGGTTTTTTATTAGGTGATGAAGGAAGTGGTTATCATTTTGGTAAACTTTTTCTAAATAAATTTTTAAACAACGAAATTCCAGTAGAATATTATGATCAATTAACACATGTTATTGGTGATAGAAGATCAATTCTATCTAATGTTTATGGTGTTGAGGGGAAATTGTATATAAGTTCAATTAGTTCAAAATTAGGAGAACTTAATTCTTATGATTTTGTAAAAGAAATTCATTTTGAAAATTATCAAATTTTTATTGAAAAATATATCTTACCAATAGTTTCGAAGGAGAAACAATTTTCAGTAATTGGTCGATATGGTTTTGTAAATAAAGAAATAGTTACTGAAATAGCAAATGATTTCGGTTGGAAAATTAAAGCGTTTATTCCGGCTCCAATTGCCAAAATAGTTGACTATGTATTAAGTGACAGATAAATCAATAGAAGAGACATTTTAATCAATGAGTATATTTTCGTTTGCTAAATGAAACTGTTTATCTAAAAAAATGAAACTTTCGTAGAAAAAATGTTGTAATTATAAAAATATTATTGAAATTGCGCTAACAAACAGTTAAGAATGGAAAAATTGATTATTGACTCTTCTACTGAAACACCATTTATTCATTTCGATAAAGAAACTGGATTGATGGAAATTAAAGGTAGATCAATACCAAATAACCCTGATTTATTTTGGGGTCCTGTATTGTCTTGGTTTGACTCGTATTTAATGAGTCCAGCTGAAAATACAACTGTTAGAATTAATTTAGAATATTTTAATATTTCTTCTTCAAAAAGAATTTTGTTTTTATTATACAAATTGAATGAATTATCTTCCAATGGCTCTAATGTAAAAGTTGAATGGTATTATAGAGAAACAGATGAGGATATGTTTGAAGTTGGACAAGATTATGCATACATGGTTAAAGTTCCTTTTGAATTTAAAGAATATGAAGATACAGATTTTGCTTCTGTATAGTAGCTAATCAATACTAAAAATTTTATTGAAGCTATCCTATTTTGGATAGCTTTTTTTTTAAATTGGATTTTTTTTGATAAATTAAAAATTACTATTTTATTTTTTCGAGAATCTAATTTCCTAAGAAGATTTGATTATTTTGTCTAATAGAGTTATTCTATTATTTTTGTCAAAAATAAGCGTATGAGATTAGTAGCAGATATTCCACATGAGCGTTATAAAATTCAAGTTTTCAATTACAATGCAAAATACATTGTGAAAATTGAGTTGAGTCAATTCGAACAAACGTTTAAAATTTCTGAAACGGATGTTAATGGACTTGAGGATGTTAAAAAGATGATTACTAATCAATTATTAAATAATTCACTAGAAAGATTTGTTTCCATGCGTTCAGATTGGGGAGAAGCTTTTAAAAATATTAATACAATCAATCAATAAAATATGATCAAAACAACATTCGTAGGTTTATTATTTTTTGGAACATTAGTTGTTTCATGCGGAAGTAAGGAAGAGGTAAAAAAAGAAAATACTGTTCCAAATGTACAACCTCAAAAAGTAGGTGAATTAAAAATTGCTTTTTATGATCAGGATTCTCTAAAAGAAAGTTTTAAATATTACAAAGAGCAAGATGCGATTGTTACAAAAAAACAATTAGCATTCCAAAAGGAAATTGAACGACGTACAGCTAAAATGCAAGTTGATTATGAGAATTATATGAAACGCGCACAAAATAATGAACTGTCTCAAGTAGAAATAGAGGGGTATCAAGCTAATTTACAAAATCAAGAAATTGCAATTCGAACTTATCAAGAACGTGAAGGTGCGAAATTGGAAAAAGAAACGATGGAAAAATTGGAAGCAATAGGAAATAAAATTGAAAAGTTTAGTGAGAAATATTGCAAAGAAAATGGGATTGATATTTTATTAGTTCATGCAAAAGGCGGACAATTCAATTATATCAACCCATCCATGAATGTAACAAAAGAATTTACTGCTTATTTGAACCAAAATCAAGCGGCAATTGAAAAAGAAATGGGTAAAAAATAAAATAACCTATGTTAATCGCTCAACAAAAATTAAAAGAAAACATTGCTGAATACATTTTATATATGTATCAGATTGAAGATGTGATTCGTGCGTGTAATTTCGATTTAGAGCTAATCATTGAAAGCTACGTTAGACCTCAATTACCTGATGATTCCTTTTTGTCAAGTTACAGAAAATGGTACAGTGATCTTATTTCTCAAATGCAATCTCAAAAAATAGAGAAAGTTGGTCATTTACATGACTTAAAAGATATTCTAGTTGAGTTGTCTTATCTTCATAATACCTTATTGAATATGAACGAAGAAAATAAATACAAAGGTGTTTATGAACGTGCATTTCAATACATTGAAGAATTCAAAAATAAATCAAATTTAAAAGACAAAAATCAGATTGAAATAGCATTTCATGCATTATATATGAAATTGTTGCTTCGTTTGAAAAAACAAGAAATAAGTGCAGAAACGGAAGAAGCATTCGATGCAATGCGTGTTTTGATTGCATATTTGTCAAGATCTTATCACCAAATGAAAAATGGTGATTTAAACTTTATGCATAATTAGTTGCTCTATACTAATGAGCAACTAATTATGTATAATATTATTCAAATATTTTTCCAGGATTTAAAATGTTTTTAGGGTCAAAAACATTTTTTATAGATTTCATTAAATCAATGGTAACGGCTGGGAATACAATATCCATATATGATTTTTGGACATAACCTATGCCATGTTCACCCGATAATGTCCCACCTAATTTCACAACTTCACTAAAAAGTTGTCGTATTGCGATTGGTAATTCATTGTCCCATTTTTCATCAGAAAAGTCTCCTTTTATGATGTTTATGTGAAGGTTTCCATCGCCAGCATGACCATAGCAAACAGATTTAAAACCAAATTCATTACCTATTCTTTTTACATGGTGTAATAGAGTTGGTAATTCGAATCTAGGAACAACTGTATCTTCTTCCTTATATATTGATTGAGATTTTACGGCCTCACCAACTTTTCTTCTTAAGCTCCATAAACTATCTTTCTGTGCTTTACTTTCTGCAAATAAAATTTCGTCTGTTTCAAAGTTTTCTAAAACAGTCATGATCTTTTCACATTCTTGCATTAAAACCTCTTGATCAAAACCATCTACTTCTATAAGTAAATGTGCTTGGTGGTTTTCAGCTACTTGAATGGAATAATCTTGCGTGAAATTTTGTGTCCAAACAAGGGCGTCTCTCTCCATGAATTCCAAACCACTTGGAGTAATTCCTGCTCTAAATATTGCTGCAACTGCCTCACATGCCTTCTCAGCGTCAAAAAACGGAACTAACATAGTCAGATCTGCAGTTGGATGCGGAATCAATTTAAGTACAATCTTTGTTATTACGGCCAAAGTACCTTCGCTTCCTACAATTAACTGAGTTAAATTATAACCAGTAGAATTTTTTAAGACGTTCGCACCTGTCCATATGATTTCTCCATTTGGTAAAACAATCTCAAGATTTAATACATAATCTTTCGTTACACCATATTTTACTGCTTTTGGACCTCCTGAATTTTCTGAAACATTTCCACCAATAAAACAACTTCCTTTACTTGCTGGATCTGGAGGGTAAAATAAACCTTTTTCTTTAACTGCATTTTGTAGTACTTCTGTAATTACTCCAGGTTCAGTAATTACTTGTAGATTTTTTTCATCTATGTTTAAAATTTTATTAAACTTTTCCATAGATAAAGCAATTCCTTTATGAATAGGAAGAGCTCCACCACTTAATCCTGTTCGTGCACCTGAAGGGGTGATTACAATATTATTTGAATAGGCATATTTTAATATTTGAGAAACTTCTTCAACGGTAGTTGGTTTTAAAACGATATCTGGCACAAAAGTTAAATCTTCTGTTTCATCGTGTCCGTATTCAGTTCTATTTTCGATATCAACAATACATTTTTCACCTAATAAATTTGAAAAATAGCTTATGTCATCAGAATTTATTGTTTTATACATAGGTCTTACTGAATAAATATTAAAATAATTCTTGTAATTCTTTTTTGAGGAATTCAACAGCGATATCATTTGGTAATTTACCTACTTCAGCAACTATTTCAAAAATTTTACCCGCTAATTCTGTTCCGTTAGCTGTTTCACTAATTTGTGAGCCGGCAAGATTGATGATTTTAATAGTTTCTTCTTTTGAACTTTTAACCATTTCCCATCCTTTAGGAGAGATGAATAATTGTTGAGCAACATTGTGATCATATTCTTCTCTTATTGATTTTAATAATTCAGATTGAAACATTTTAGCAGGCAAACTTGGATTGTGTAAACGCATCACCAAACTATTTGGATGGACTCTTTCTAGTAATAATACGGCTCTTTGATAAGCCTCTAGTCGAGATGGGAGAAAGAAATTTTGTCTTTCTTTTTTTAATTCTAATTTGATACTAACTATATCTTTTTCTGATTGTTTCTTAAGAAAAAGATATACAATATATATAATTGCCGACGTTGGAACTATTAGTAAGATTAAATGAATTAAAATGTCCATGATTTTCGTTTTTATTACAAATATAAAACGCATTTAGCATTAAATTACAACATAAAATTATTCAATGTTATGTTAATGTTATTTTTAACAACGCAAATGGCTGTTTTACAACTAAAATAAAGTTATTTAATTCATTTTGTTGATAAAGTCATTAAAACCTTTATGAAGTTTATTGATAGTATTGATTTGAAATTTTATATTTGCGACTTCAATTTAATGAACTAATAGTTTTAAAAAATGCGTAATAAAGGTTTTTTTTGGTTTTTAACGATTTTGTTGACTGCTGTTTGCGTCTATCAATTGTCATTTACTTGGGTATCTTCTGATGTAGAAAGTGCTGCAAACAAGTTAGCAAATGAAAAAGTTGATGAGTTATTTGCAAATAGCAAAAAAGAAGGTGTTTCAGAAGTTGAATTACCAAACAACACAATGGTTAATTTATCAAATCCAGAAGCAAGAGAATTGGCGAAAGCTGCTTTTGTAAATCAAATTCTAAGAGAAAAAGCTGAAAGTAAAGTTTATCCATTGATTGGTTCTACTTTTAAAGATGTTAAAAAGAAAAGTTTAGCATTTGGTTTGGATTTAGTAGGAGGGATGAGTGTAACACTTGAGATTTCAATACCTGAAATGGTTAAGAATTACGCAAGAAATCCAAGAGATATTCAATTCAAAAAGCCTTTTGAAAAAGCCTTAGCAACTTTTACTGCTAAAGGTGGTGATTTCATCGATTTATTTCAACAAGAAAATAAAAAAATAAATGGTTCTTTACCGTTGGTAAGATTGTTTTCAATTGCTGAATTAGAATCTTTAAATTTTAATTCATCTGATTCAGAAGTTACTCAATTCTTAAAAGAGAAAGCAAGTAGTTCAATGGATGGTGTTGAGCTAATAATGAATCGTCGTATCAATCAATTTGGTGTAGCACAGCCAAATATTCAAAAAGATGTTGCAAATAATAGGTTATATATTGAGTTACCAGGTGTACAAGACGAAACAACAGTTGCAGAAAAATTACAATCTACAGCTAACTTACAGTTCTTTGAAACATATTATCCTTCTGAAATTGCAGGTCAATGGCAACAGGCAGCTTTGATTTCAAAACAACCTGAAGTAAAAGTTGACGATATTTCAGATTCTACAAAAGTTGATTCAGCTAAAGTTGAATCATTAAGTAAATTATCTAATACTTTAAATTCATCTAATAAAGGTTTAGCTGAGTTAGTAATACCAATGGGTGAGTTTTCTTTAGGTTTTGTTACTTTAGAGAATAAAACAGCGGTTGATAAATTATTGAAAAGAGATGATGTTTTAAATATTTTCCCAGAAGATATTAAATTTATGTGGTCTGCTGAAGAAGAAAAATTAGATGCTAAATCAAAAGATTTAGGAAATTTCTTATACGCTGTTAGAGTTCCTGAAACAGGATTTGCTAAAGTAGGAGGTAAAGATATTCAATCTGCAGCAACGGGATATGATCAACAATCTTCATTGATAACAGTTGATTTGAAAATGTCTGAAGAAGGAGCTGACAAATGGGGTCAAATGACATCTGAGAATGTAAATAGAATTGTTGCTATTACAATGGACAATTTAGTATACAGTGCTCCAAGAGTTATCAATCCTATTACTGAAGGAAATACACAAATTTCTGGAAGTTTCACAATTGATGAGGCAAGAGATTTAGCTGGTTTGTTAAATGGAGGAGCTCTACCTGCACCTTGTGTGATTAAAGAACAATCTAAAGTTGGACCAACAATTGGTGCAGAAAACTCAAGAGCAGGTTTAATTTCATTTGGTTTTGCTTTCTTAGCTGTATTGATTTACATGTATTTCTACTATGGTAAAGCAGGTATGGCTGCAAATATTGCATTAGCTGTAAACGTTGTATTTATTTTTGGTTGTTTAGCTTCATTTGGAGCTGTATTAACATTAGCAGGTATAGCTGGTATCGTTTTAACTATAGGTACAGCGGTCGATGCAAACATATTGATTTTTGAGCGTATTCGTGAAGAGCAAAATAGAGGGATTGGTTTAAATGAGGCCGTTAGTATTGGTTTCAAAAAAGCATTACCTTCAATTATTGATGCGAACGTTACTCACTTATTAGTAGCAATTATTTTAAAAGTGTTCGGAAAAGGTGAGATTGAATCTTTTGCGACTACTTTAATAATTGGTATTTTCACATCATTGTTTTCTGCAATTGTTATTTCTAAATTGGTTATTAATTCTTGGTTAAGCAAAGGAAAGGATGTTACTTTCAATACAAATGCATCTAAAGGATTGTTTCAAAACTTCCATTTTGATTGGGTTGGAAAAAGAAAATATTTCTATATCTTCTCAATTACAGTTTCAATTATCGGTATTATTGCAATGTTCACTGTAGGTTTAAAACAAAGTGTTGAATTTACAGGAGGTAGAACATTTGTTGCCAAATTTGAGAAAAAAGCTGATATTGAGGTAATCCGAGGAGAATTATCAAAAGTGTTTGTAGAAAATGGAGAGATTTCTTCAATTGATTTAAAAACAAAATCAAATGATTTTAATGTTGAAATTATTACCAACTACAAATTAAAAAATGATGGTGCTACGAAAGAAGTTACTGAAAAATTAAAACAAGGTTTAGACGCTTGTAAGTCTAAAATGGGAGGGTATGATATTTTAGAATCAAGAAGTGTTTCAGCTTCTGTTTCTAACGAGTTATGGTCTTCTTCAGCAGTAGCAATTATGTTCTCTTTAGTAGCTATTTTCTCATATATCTTAATGCGTTTTGGTCACTGGCAATATTCAATTGGAGCTATTATTGGTTTAGCACATGATGCATTCTTTGTAATTTCAATTTTCGCATTGTTACATGGTCATTTACCTTTTAGCTTAGATGTTAATCAAGCATTTATTGCAGCGATTTTAACAGTTATTGGTTACTCTATGAATGATACCGTGATTGTATTTGACCGTATTCGTGAAAATTTAAGAAATAATAAATCGGACGAACATCATTATGATATCATCAATAAATCATTGAATACTACTTTAAGTAGAACTTTCAACACATCTATGATTTTATTTGTTGTATTGTTAATCATGTTTATTTTTGGTGGACCAGCAATTAAAGGATTCTTATTTGCATTATTAGTAGGAGTTGTAATTGGTACATATTCTTCATTGTGTGTAGCGACACCAATCTTAATTGATTTTTCTAAAAAATTAAAAGCATAATTTTAGATTTTTATATTCAAACGCCTTGTGAAAAACAAGGCGTTTTTTTTTGCACGAAAAGATCTTTTTTCTTAACTTCAAGTGAAAAGAAAATAAAATGCAATCAAATCTATCTATCAAATCATGGGCGGAGGATGATCGTCCGAGAGAAAAATTAATTTTAAAAGGAAAACATAATTTATCAGATTCAGAATTGTTAGCAATTATAATTGGATCTGGTAATAAACAAAAATCAGCCATTGACCTAGCGAAAGAACTTTTGAATTCAGTGTCGAATGATTTAGGTGTTTTTGCAAAACTTTCGGTTGATGATTTGAAGAAATTTAATGGAGTTGGTGAAGCGAAGGCAATTTCTATTATCGCAGCATTGGAATTTGGTAAGAGAAGGAAAGAAATTCAACAACCAGAAAAAGTGAAATTAACATCATCTAGCCAAGTTTATACTTTTATTGAAAACACCTTTTTAGATTTAATTCACGAGGAATTTCATGTAGTATTATTAAACAGAGCCAATCAATTTATCAGTATTGAACATATTTCTTCAGGAGGCTTTTCAAGTACGGTTGTTGATGCAAAAATTGTTTTTAAAAAAGCGTTAGAGAAAAATGCACATGCGATGATTTTGTGTCATAATCATCCCAGTGGACAATTAAAACCAAGTATAGAAGACATAACATTAACAAAGAATCTGAGAGAGTTTTCAAAAATATTAGATATCTCTATATTAGATCATATTATTTTCACGGATAATGGTTATTTTAGCTTTGCCGATGAGGGAATATTAAATTAGCAAAATGATAAAAATTATAACAATAATAGGTGCAAGACCACAGATAATTAAATCTTCTGCAATAAGTAGAGCTATAAAGTTTAATTTTTCGAGTTATTTAGAGGAGGTGATAGTTCATACTGGTCAACATTATGATAATAATATGTCAGATATCTTTTTTAAAGAATTAGGACTTGATTTACCAAAATATAATTTGAATATTGGTAGCAGTTCACATGGCGTTCAAACAGCTAAAATGATTGAAGGACTTGAGGAAATATTTTTAAAAGAATTACCGCAGGCTATCATTGTTTATGGCGATACTAATTCAACTATAGCGGGTGCATTAGCTGCTTCAAAATTACATATTCCTATCATTCACATCGAAGCAGGATTAAGGAGTTTTAATAAATTGATGCCAGAAGAGGTTAATAGGATAGCTTGTGATCATATGTCAACTTTATTATTTACTCCAACAAAAACAGGATTAAACAATTTGAAGAATGAAGGTTTTGATATAAATCAGCCATCAAGAGTGGATATAAATCAGCCTGGGGTTTTTCATTGTGGTGATATTATGTTTGATAATAGTCTTTATTTTTCAACTATTTCTGATAATAAATCAAGAATTCATGAATTAATCGGCATTGATAAAAATGAGTATATTTTAGCGACAATTCATAGAGATACAAATACAGATACAAAAGAGAATCTTGAAGCAATTTTTAGAGCTTTAGTTGATATCACTTCTATCAATAAACAATCAATAGTGTTTCCAATTCATCCTCGAACTCGAAAAATGATGAAGGAATTACTTACAGAGGAATTATTAACATCAATTGAATCAAATGAAAAAATATTCCTTATTGATCCCGTTGGATTTTTAGATATTATAGCTTTAGAAAAGTATTCGTCTTTAATTATAACTGATAGTGGTGGAATTCAAAAAGAAGCATTTTTTTTCGAAAAACCTTGTGTAATTGTAAGAAACCAAACAGAATGGGTTGAAATTGTTGAAAATGGTAATGCTGTATTAGTTGATGCAAAACAAGATATGATTGTAAATGCAATTTCGTCTTTTAATAAAAAATCAAATTTGACTTACCCTGATTTCTTTGGTAACGGAGATGCTTCAGAATTTATTTGTAAAAAAATTATTGAATTCATATAATGATTGAAATATTTGTAGATCAAATTTCTGAAAGGTTGGTTTATACCTTAAATTTTGTTTTTCACGAAAGAGGATTACAATATAAATTGAATAATGACTTTTATACATTTTCAACATCTACAAATAAAAAATTTAATTATTCTGAAAGACATTTTGAAAACATTCCTCAACTAATTCCATCTTCTGTTTTATTTGACGAAGCTATCTTTACATATGCGATAGATAGAGGTTTGTTTGAAGAGGAGTTTTGTTTGACATTTAATCGAGTTTTAGATCCGCTTGCATCGATTTTTTATGTTTTATCAAGAATGGAAGAATATTTGGATTCTAGACAAGATGAACATGGAAGATTTATTACAAAAAATAGTGTTCTTTCAAAATACAATTGGTTAGACAAAGCAATCTGTGATAGATGGGCAGTTGATTTTTTACTTCATTTATCTAAATATACGGGATTAGAGAATAATTTTTATTCTCATTTCGTTGATATTATACCAACTTTTGATATTGACAATACTTATGCTTATCAGTGGAAAGCAGGTTGGAGAAAGTTTTTATCTATTGGACGTGATATTATACTAAGAGATAAAGAAAGATTGTCTGAAAGGCGATTAGTACTCTCTGGAGCAAGTTATGACCCTTACGATACATTTGAATATATTGAACAAATTGCTTCGAAGGGATTTAAAGTAAAACTGTTTTGGTTGTTGGGTGATTATGCAAAATATGATAAAAATATTTCATATCAAGATCATCGACATAAAAAGTTGATTGCAGATATGTCAAAATTTACTCCTGTCGGAATACATCCGAGTTACAAATCCAATTCCTATCCTCATCATGTTAAAAACGAAATTGAAAGATTAGAATCTATTTTAGATGAGCCTGTTTATAATTCAAGACAGCATTTTTTAAGGTTGAATATTTCAAATACATACTCATGCCTGGTTAAATTGGGAATACAGCATGATTATACTATGGGATTTGCAGATCAAGTTGGTTTTAGAGCTGGTACAGGAAGGTCTTTCAAATGGTTTGATTTAAATAAAAATATTCAAACGGATTTAACAATTCATCCTTTTGTTTATATGGATGGAACATTAAATGAGTATTTAAAAATAACTCCCGACGAAGCAAAGAAAATTATTCACGACTTGTACAAAGAATTAAGTAAATTTGGTGGAGATTTATGTTGTATTTGGCATAATGAAACCATTGGCAATTATAGAAAATGGTTTGGTTGGAAAGATGTTTTAGAATATACATTAAGTTTAAAAAATAGTTTCTAATGGATAAGAAGTGGATTTTTACGGGAATAATATTACTTTTTACTGGTATTATTTTGGGTGCTTTTGGAGCGCATAGCCTTAAATTGATTTTAAATGAATTTCCTGAAAAAGTAATTTCATTTGATACAGGAGTAAAGTATCAGATTTATAGTGGATTTTCATTTTTAATAATTGCATCACTAAAAGATAAAATAAGTAGTTCATTGAATTCGGTTTATTGGACTATGTTGATCGGAACAATCTTTTTTTCGTTGTCGATTTATTTATTATCGATTCAACCTATAATATCTTTAAAACTTTCATTTTTAGGTCCGATAACCCCTATTGGAGGACTGTTTTTAATTACAAGTTGGGCAATTCTTTTTGTAAAATATCTTAGAACGAAGTAAATTGAGTACGTTAAAAATAACAGTTTTAGGTTCAGGAACTTCACAAGGTGTTCCTGTAATTGCTTGCAGTTGTGCTATTTGTAGTTCTGATGATAAAAATGATAAAAGATTAAGAAGTTCACTTTTATTTTCTTTCAGAGGAGAAAATTATGTAATTGATTCAGGACCTGATTTTCGTCAGCAAATGCTTCAAAATAATGTTCAATCACTTAGAGGTATTTTGTTTACACATGAACACAAAGACCATGTTGCTGGTTTAGATGATGTACGTGCCTTCAATTATAAGGAGGGGAGGGATATGCAAGTTTATTGTTCAGAACGTGTGGAAGAAGCTTTGAAACGTGAATTTCAGTATGTTTTTTCAACAGAGCGTTATCCTGGAATACCTCAAATTAATATTAATACAATTGAAAATAAGGAGTTTATCCTTCCTTGTGGAATGTTAATACGTCCTATTGAAGTGATGCATTATAAATTACCAGTATTTGGATTTCGTATTGGAAATTTTACGTATATAACTGACGCTAAGACTGTTTCTGAAGAAGAAATTGAAAAAATTAAAGGTACTGAAGTGTTAATTGTTAATGCTTTACATCATTCAGAACATCTCTCACATTTTAATTTGAAAGAAGCGCTTGAGTTTATTGATAAGATTAATCCTAAAAAAGCTTATTTGACTCATATCTCTCATTTGTTTGGTAAGCACAAGGATATTGAAAAGATATTACCGCCAAATGTTTTTCCAGCTTTTGATGGCATGACGTTAGAAATAGAAATAAATTAGTAGTTTTAAATTGAATAAATAATTTACATGAAATTAATAGCACATTTTTACTGTTTAAACGAACATTTTTCACAGGAGCATGCAGATGCTCAACATAATGGTGAAGAATCCGAAAATAATTATAAAATTGAATGGGAAGATGAGTTAGCATTAAGTACAGATGTAGTTCATGTTGATACAGTTAGAAAAGGAGAATATGCTTTAGCAGGTGAGCTACCTGACGGCGAAAACTTTTCTTATTCTATTCAAGATATGTTGCTTTTCAATATTGCATCGAGTGATAATTCTATTACACAGTTTGCATGTTCTGAAGCGGCTGTAGAAGATTTTTCGATTGAAGATCAAAAAGAACAAATTATACTAAGCGTTTATTTAAAGGGAGAAGAACCTTGTATAAATCCTATCCCCGGAATTTATATTGTGAATGGGGATTTCCCTGAACCATTAATTGGTTAATATGCTTGAAGTAAAGGATGTTCAGTTTTCCTATGATTCGAAAATAATTAAATCTGTTTCTTTTCAATTAGCTAAAGGAGAGGTGATTGGAATTGTAGGTAGGAGTGGGGAAGGTAAAACTACTCTGC
>CALPVI020000011.1 GCA_943326975.2 Actinomyces viscosus
CTTTCTGGATTTTCTAACATTTCTTTTACTTTCACTAAGAAACCAACTGACTCTTTACCATCAATGATTCTATGATCATAAGATAACGCTAAATACATAATTGGACGAATCTCCACTTTTCCATTAATTGCAACTGGACGCTCAACGATGTTGTGCATTCCTAAAATTGCAGATTGTGGAGGATTGATAATTGGTGTAGACAACATCGAACCAAATACACCACCATTAGTGATTGTAAATGTTCCACCTGTCATTTCATCTGGCGTGATTTTTCCATCTCTTGCTTTAATCGCTAATCTTTTGATTTCTTTTTCGATTTCAGCTAATGACATTTGTTCAGCATTACGAACAACTGGTACCATTAATCCTTTTGGAGAAGATACTGCTACCCCTATGTCTGCATAGTTATGGTAAATAATTTCGTTTCCGTCAATCATACCATTTACTGCAGGAAAAATATTTAATGCTTCTGTTACTGCTTTTGTGAAGAAAGACATAAAACCTAAATTCACATCATGGTGTTTCGCAAAAGCATCTTTGTATTTCGCTCTTAAATCCATGATTGGTTTCATATCAACTTCGTTGAAAGTAGTCAACATAGCTGTTTCGTTTTTCACTGAAACCAAACGCTCAGCAATTTTACGACGCATCATTGACATTTTTTCACGACTTTGCTCACGTGTACCACCCCAACCTTGAACAGCATCTGCAGAGAAACCTCCACTCAACGCCGCTAGTACGTCTTGTTTTGTGATTCTTCCATCTCTACCTGAAGCTTGCACTTTATTTGCAGGAACTCCATTTTCAGCCATGATTTTCGCTGCAGCTACAGAAGGTGTTCCTGAAGCATAATTTGCTTTTTCATTAACTGGATTTGGACTTGGCGCTGCAGCAGCTACAGGAGCTTTTTCTGCAACAGGCGCTGCTTTTTCTTCTACTTTTGGCGCTACAGGAGCACTTCCTGCAGGACGTTCAGCTGAAGTATCAATCAAACAAACTACTGCTCCAACTTTTACAGCGTCACCTTCAGCAGCTTTTAATGTAATAATACCACTTTCTTCTGCTGGTAACTCTAATGTTGCTTTATCAGAATCAACCTCTGCAATCGCTTGGTCTTTTTCTACATAATCACCATCTGATACTAACCATTGAGCAATTTCTACTTCTGAAATAGACTCACCTGGACTTGGAACTTTCATTTCTAATACTGACATAGTATCTATTTTTAAGTTTTTAATCTTATCCTCCCCCTCAATCCCCCTCCAAAAGGGGGAAGAAGTTTAGATTCATTTTTTTATTTTACCCTCTATTAATGAGTATATATAAAAGCAGACTGAGTAGATTTTTAGAAACATTTAGTTTCTGAAAATCGTATCGAAGTTATGCTTTAACTGAAGCGTATTTGAATAAATTATCAAATAATTGCTTCAAACGTTTTTTATGTAATTGTGACGAACCTTCTGCTGCTGCTGCTGATGCATTACGCGTAATTCCAACAAAAGGAATGTGTCTTAAGTTCATTGCAATGTGCATCCATGCTCCCATATTTGCGGGTTCTTCTTGAGCCCAGATAATAGTTGATGCATTTTTATATTTCGCTATAACTGCTTCTATTTGCGTTTGAGGAATTGGGTATAATTGCTCAACACGAACAAATGCCATATTCTCCACTCCTAATTCAGCTGCTTTCACTTTCATTTCATAATAGAATTTACCTGTACAGAAAACAACTGTATCGATATTTTCTACTTTTGCTGCTGCATCATCAATTACTTCTTGGAAAGAACCTGATGCCATTTCATCTAAAGTGGAAACTGCATCTGGATAACGTAATAACATTTTTGGAGAGAAAACTACTAATGGTTTTCTAAAATCTCTCACTAATTGTCTTCTCAATAAATGGAAATGATTCGCTGGCGTTGTTGTATTCACAACTTGAATATTTTCATCTGCACATTGAATTAAGAAACGTTCCATTCGTGCACTTGAATGCTCTGCTCCTTGACCTTCATACCCGTGTGGTAACAACATCACTAAACCACTTTGTGTAGACCATTTGTCCTCACCAGCAGTTATGAATTGATCTACCATAATTTGAGCTCCATTGAAGAAATCTCCAAATTGTGCCTCCCAAATTGTTAACCCTTTTGGTGTAGCTAATGAATATCCATATTCAAAACCTAAAACACCGTATTCAGATAATAATGAATTGTAAACAGAGAATTTTGCTTGTCCTTCTTTTAACAAGTTCAAAGTAATGATCTCTTCTTCAGTATCCTCAGTCTTTACTACAGCGTGACGGTGAGAAAAAGTTCCACGTTCAACATCTTGACCAGAAATACGAACAGGATGACCTTGATCTAATAATGTAGCATATGCCAACATTTCAGCAGATCCCCAATCTAATTTATCTTCTGTAATTGCTTTTAATCGATCTTCAAAGATTTTGGAAATTTTACGGAAGTATTTTTTTCCTTCAGGAAGGGTAGCTAATTTAGTTCCTAGTTCTAATAATTTCGCCTTATTCACTCCTGTTTCTGGAGATTTTTCGAAATCCTCAGCGAATCCGTGTTTGTATCCTTCCCAAGTTGAACTTAAGAAATCATATACAATTGCTTTATCATTTTGACGAGAAATTTCATATTCTTCATCCAAATGAGCATTAAAATCTGCTTCTAATTTTGTTGCAACTTCTTTTGTAATGACACCCTCAGCCATTAACTGATCGAAATAAATCTCTTTCGGATTTGGGTGTTTTGCAATAATGTTATATAAACTTGGTTGCGTGAATTTTGGCTCATCACCTTCGTTGTGTCCGTATTTACGGTAACATAACAAATCGATAAAAATATCTCTATTGAATTGCTGACGGTATTCCATCGCTATTTCAATTGCTTGTGTAACTGCCTCAACATCATCTCCATTTACATGGAAAACTGGACATAAAGTAGTTTTAGCTACATCTGTACAATAAGTTGAAGAACGAGCATCTAAATAGTTTGTTGTAAATCCAACTTGGTTATTTACTACAATGTGAATAGTACCACCTGCTCTGAAACTATCTAATTGTGCCATTTGAATTACTTCATACACAATTCCTTGTCCAGCAACAGCAGCATCACCATGAATCATTACTGGGCAAACTTTATTCTCATCATGTAAAACGTGATCTACTTTTGCTCTTGCAATACCTTGAACAACTGGATCAACTGCTTCTAAATGTGAAGGGTTTGGTGCTAACGTTAAACCAACTGATTTTCCATTTGCTAAAGTAACTTGAGAAGTATAACCTTGGTGGTACTTAACATCACCATCAAAAACATGGTCAGCATCAAATTCTTTTCCTTCAAATTCAGAAAAAATATCTTTCGGTCTTTTTTGGAAAATATTTGTCAATGTATTCAAACGACCACGGTGAGCCATTCCCATTACGAAATATTCAACTCCTAAATCAGAACCTTTATTTACCAAAGTATCTAATGCTGGAATCAAAGCTTCTCCTCCTTCGATAGAGAAACGTTTTTGGCCAACAAATTTCTTACCTAAATAAGCTTCGAAATTAGTTGCTTGATTTAATTTTTTATAAATCTCCAATTTACGATTCGCATCATATTTTGGACGATTTTTTAATTCAATTTTATTTTTAATCCACTCTAATCTTTCTGGTTCGCGCATGTATACGAATTCAATACCGATTGATTGGCAATATGTCTCTTCTAAGTGACTGATAATTTCTTGTAACGTTGCTGCTCCAATTCCAACTTCAGCTCCTGCTTGAAAAACTGTTGTTAAATCTGCCGTTTCCAAACCAAAATTTTCAATGTCTAAAGTAGGAGAGTAATGTCTACGCTCACGAACAGGATTCGTTTTTGTAAACAAATGGCCTCTTGTACGATATCCATTGATTAAGTTTAAAACTTTAAATTCTTTTTGGAAGTTTTCAGGAATCTCTCCTCCATCTTCATAATTTGTACGAGCAAAATCGAAGCCTTCGAAGAATTTTTTCCAACCAATATCCACGCTTTCGGGATCTTGTTGGTATGATTTATACAAATGATCTATCGCTGATACATCTGCATTTCCTACGTATGTTACTTTATCCATATCTTTTGTGCACACTAATGGGGGGCAAAGTTATGTAATAATATGGTTATATTTAGGTAAAATGAATGTTTTTTTTTGACTTTTAGACAAAAGCTGTTTGTTGATAGATTAAATGTTCTAAGTCTTGAAGATATTAGACTTTTAGAAGTTAAAAATCAGACAATTTTAGGTTGATTTTTTATATCTTAACAAATAAGTCGTTCAATATGATTATCTCCAAAAGCATAAGGTATATATGCCAAAGAAGGAATTTCTTTTGTGATGATGATTGGTGTTTTCTTTCCAATCGAAATTGTTCCATGTGTTGTTGAAATCCCCATTGCATACGCCGCGTTAATTGTTAATGCATTTAAAGCTTCTTCAGGTGTTAAACGCATTTTTACACAAGCTAATGAAAATACAAATTGCAAATTGCCGCTTGGCGTAGTTCCAGGATTGAAATCACTAGCTAATGCAACAGGTAGATCATTCTCTATTAATTTTCGAGCATTACCATAAGGTATATTGATAAAATGAGAACAACTTGGTAATAAAGTTGGCATGGTACTCGAACCTTTTAACGCAGCAATGTCGTCATCTCCAATTTCTTCTAAATGATCCACCGAAAGTGCATTTAATTCTACCGCCTTTCTAACGCCTCCCATGATCGAAAATTGATTCACATGCACTTTTGGAATTAACCCATATTTTGCACCAGCTTCAAAAATCTCTGTCATTTCTTCTACTGAAAAATAATTTCTTTCACAAAAAGCATCAATGTAATCAGCTAATTTTTCCTCTGCAATTTTTGGCAACATTTCATTGATAATCAAATCGATGTATCCTCTATGATTTTCTTTGTATTCTTTTGGAAAAGCATGTGCTCCTAAAAATGTTGCTTTGATTTCAATATCACACGCTTCTTTTAAACGTTTGATTACTCGTAACATTTTGATTTCAGCTTCAACAGATAAACCATATCCTGATTTAATCTCCAATGCACCTGTTCCGTATGATTTCAATAATTCAACGCGTTTCTTTGCTTGTTCAAACAGCTCATCTTCAGACATATTCGCTAATCGACCAGCTGAATTTAGAATGCCGCCGCCTTTTGCTGCAATTTCTTCATAAGTTAAACCATGAATTTTATCAATGAATTCCTCTTCACGACTTTTTGCAAAAACAGTATGCGTATGTGCGTCACAAAATGCTGGTAAAACAAATTTCCCTTCTGCATCAATTACTTCTAAATCTCTCCAATCAAGAATACCTCCCCAATCTTCCATTGCGCCATAATCAATTATTTCACCATTATCAATTGCTAAATAGGCATTTTCTATTATTGGCAAAGATTTCATCTCCTTACCTTTTAAGAAAGAAGGAAAATTTTCACCTGCCTGAACTAAACCTTTGATGTTTTTGATAATGATTCTTGAATTCATATTTGTCCTTATATATTGGCTGCTAAATTAGTAAAAATGGCACTCAACTTAGATGGATTAGCAACCATTTTCAGTAATTTTTTAAATAAAAATACAAGTCAATCACACCTTTATCAATTACTTTTCATCAAATTGATTCATTTTAATTTAAAAAGATTCATTCAAAAAGTCAATAAAAATCAATGTTTCAAAGAAATAAAAAGTTAAAAATTAAACATTTAGATAGTTTCTTTAAAAAAGTCTTTTTTTTGCGATAAAAAACATAAATTTGACGGCGTTAAACTGGTATTAAAACAAAAATAATTTTTTATTATGTTTTTATTGTTTTAAAATCTGATAATAACTAGAGAAAGAACATAATTTATAATAAGTTAAGAATGGTTACTGAAGTCAAAAAACCAAAAGGGATGTATGAAAGTGTTATGCACCAATTTGAAACTGCTGCAAACATAATGGGCTTAAATGCCGACATCAAAAAAATCCTTGCATTCACAAACAACGAAATCGTTGTAAATTTTCCTGTAAAATTGGATGATGGATCAATTCAAGTATTTACTGGATATCGTGTTCAACATAACAATGCATTAGGACCATACAAAGGAGGACTTCGTTACCATCCATCAGTTGATATTGATGCTGCGAGAGCGTTAGCAATGTGGATGACTTGGAAAACTTCTTTAGCTGGTTTACCTTATGGTGGTGGTAAAGGTGGGGTTCAATTAGACCCTTCAAAATATTCGCATAGTGAATTAGAAAGAATTACTCGTCGTTTTGCTTTTGCTTTAGGAGACAATATCGGGCCGGATTATGATATTCCTGCACCTGATGTAAATACAAATTCTCAAACAATGGCTTGGATAGCCGATACTTATATGTCAACTAAAAATCCAGCTATCAGAAATAGTATGTCTCATGTAGTTACTGGTAAGCCTCTAGGTTCTGGAGGTTTAGAAGGACGTGATAGAGCAACAGGATTTGGAGTTGTTGTTTCTTTACAAGCATGGGCAGATTGGAAAAAAACAACTTTAAAAGATAAAAAATACATCGTTCAAGGTTTTGGAAATGTTGGTCAATGGGCATCTTTATTCATGAAAGAAAAAGGAGCAATATTAACTGCAGTACAAGATCACTCTGGAACAATCTTTAACGAAAATGGTATTGATCCAGAAGATTTGTTAGCATACGCATCTCAAAACAAAGGAGCAGTTGCAGGTTATTCTAAAGCTTCTTCAATTGAAGGAAGCACTTTCTTTGGATTAGATTGTGAAATTTGTATTCCAGCTGCTCTGGGTAACCAAATTACTGAAATCAACGCTCATGAAGTGAAAGCGAAAGTAATTGCTGAAGGTGCAAATGGACCATTAAATCCAGAGGGTGAAGCAATTTTGTTAGCTAATAAAGTAGATATCATTCCTGATATTTTATGTAATTCAGGTGGTGTAATCGGAAGTTACTACGAATGGTTACAAAACAAAAGTGGTGAAATCTGGACAATGGATGATGTAATCGATAAATTAGAGAAAAAAGTATTGACATCATTTAACAATGTGGTTGAAACTGCTGAAGAATTTAAAACAGATTTCAGAAATGCTGCTTACATTTTCGCAATCAAACGTATTGAAAGAACATACACGCAAAGAGGTATTTTCCCATAAATAATTGAAATCATTTATTTCATAGCAAGGGTGTACGAGAAATCGATACACCTTTTTTTTTTAGCTGAATCTCTTCAGTTTCTTTAATCAAAACTCTAACTCTTGAATTGCATCCCAAATAAAAAAAGAGAATTTTTTCATTAATTAATTTGCAGTTTAAATTAAATACTTAACTTTGCATTCGCTTATCAAGTCGAGATAAGTTTTTTGAAATAATGACTTAAAGTCATATTTGCCCAGGTGGCGGAATTGGTAGACGCGCTGGATTCAAAATCCAGTTCCACTGGAGTGCGGGTTCGATTCCCGCCCTGGGTACAAAACAGAATGGGAAGCAGAATGAGAATGATGCTTCCCATTTTGTTTTTCATCATTCTGATTCTCCTTCTCACTCTTAATAATTCAATTTTCTTTACGATCTTCCTTTTTTACAGAATGAAAATGACGCTTCTCATGTTTTTCATCATTTTCATTCTCTTTGTCACTCTTTCATCGATTTTTCTTCATTTTTTTCTTAAAATATTTCATTTCCCCATTTTGTATTTTCATAATATTCCCTAACTTCAATAGAGTTAATTATTAAAATACGTCTGAATCATGTTCGAATTTCAAAAACTAGAAGTCTACAAAAAAGCAAAATCATTTCATTTAAATTGTATTGAGATTCTCAAAGAGAATAAAACTAATAAAACCACAAACGATCAGTTAAAACGTGCATCTTTCAGTATAGCATTAAACGTAGCAGAAGGATCAGGACGCTTTTCAAAACCAGATCGAAGAAACTTTTTTGTAATTTCCAGAGGATCTGTTTTCGAATGTGTTTCGATCATAGATATTCTTCATGATACAGAAACAATTGAAACTGAAAAATTTCAGTCTTTGTTGCAAAATGCTGACGAACTTTCAAGAATTCTTTATACGATGATTAAGAATCTTTCGAATTAGGTTTTATTCCCTTCTCACTCATTTCATTCAATTTAGTTTTAATATATTCCATTTCAATATGTACCAATACATATAAAAAATCCCTGATCTTTTCTACTTCTTCATCGGTATAATTATTATCGTTTTTATTCAACATCTTTTTGCATTGTTCAACCGATACTTTTCTGTCTCGTTCCATAATAATCTATTTTTTTAGAAAAGTTAAGACTACTATTTGAACCGGATTGACACAAATGTCAGAAGATGTCGGTTTGTGTATGAATTTTGTCGAAGAATTCCTGTTTTTGTAACTTGTTATTCAATAAAAAGTTGAAGTGTATAAAAAAAACTAATTTTACTGTTTTAATTTTGAAATTAAACGAAACATTACTTCTTTTATCTCTTTAATAGTTATTTTATGAAAAAACTCGCCTTCGTTGCTTTTGCATTAACTACCTTTTTAACATACTCTCAATCCGATAAAGTCATTATAGGGGACATTAAAAAAATAGATTCCAAAATATTAAATGAGAAAAGGGAAATCTGTATTTCTTTGCCCAAAAATTATAAGAAGAACGGTGAATTAAACAAAAAGTATCCCGTAATCTATCTACTTGACGGAGAATTTAATTTCTCTTCTGTTGCTGGAATGCTAACTGATTGGACAGGGACTGCTCAATCTAATTATCCTGAAATGATTGTTGTAGGAATTGTTAATATAGACAGAAACAAAGATTATACCCCAACACATGTATATATAAACTCTGAGGATTCTCTTATCGATTCTTCAGGTGGTGGAGAAAAATTTACTTCTTTTATAGAAAAGGAATTGATTCCCTATATCAATGAAAACTATTCAACGGATTCATATAATGTATTGATCGGTCATTCTTTAGGAGGACTTTTTGTGGTAAATACATTGCTAAATCATACTCAATTATTTAATGCATATATTGCAATAGATCCATCTTTATGGTGGGATAATAAGATACTTGTCAAACAAGCAAAAGAAAAATTATCTCTCCTAAACTTTGAAGGGATTTCTTTATACATGGGAATTGCGAATACAATTGATGGAGGTTATGATACTTCAAACATCCAAAATTCTACTATTCCAAGTAACAACCATCCACAAGCTATTTTTGAATTAGATAAACTGTTGAAAACAAATACCAATCAACTAAAATATCAATCTCATTATTATGAAAATGAAGATCATACTTCTGTAGGATTTATTTCAAAAATAGATGGATTAGCGCATATTTTTAAACTCTACAAGTTGAAAATTAGTGATGATGAATTTGAAAAAATAGACCAAGAGTATATTATTAAAATTGAAAATCATTACAAGACCTATTCAACATCAATAGGACATGAAGTAAAAGTACCTGAATCATTTATCAATGAAATAGGTTATTCGTGTTTAAATTTAAATAAATATGATGCTGCAAAATTATTGTTCGAATATAATATTAAAAACTATCCTTTAAGTGGAAATTGTTATGACAGTTATGGCGATTATTTCGTAGAAATTGGAAATATTGATCAAGCAATTATTTATTTTGAAAAAGCACTTATATTATCCAATATTCCTGAAACCAAGAAGAAATTGAAAGCATTCAAAAAGAGAAAGTGAAAACAGAAGGAATAAGAGAATGGTATCTAATGAATTTTCTTCAATTTATACATCTCCTCCAAATCCTCCCAAAAAGTGTTCGATAAACGTCCCGTCAAGAGTACAAAAACAAAAGCTAGTGTGAGTAGCGAGAGCGAAACACTCGCTTTTTTGTTTTCCCTCAATTCTCACACTCACACTCGCTCTGAAAAAATATTAATCTTTCAATCATTTTCCCATCGTTTTCTTATCCATTTCAAACCACTTAGTTTTCATCAATACAAGTAACCTTCCGATAATTTTTCGTTATTTAGAATATGAAAAGAGAAAATTTCTTAAAATACTTTCTTCTACTGCTTTTGCTTCAAACTTTTTTGATTGGGTTTGGACAAAAAAACAACAATTTTCAAGCAATAGGTTATGAAAAATATTTTTGTGGTAATAAAAAGCATTATTCCGATGTTCCATTCGGTATCAGTTTAAAGGATTTATCAAATTTAACTTCACTTGATTCAACAAATGCAGATTGTTTATTGATTATAGGTTTTAATAGATTATATTCAGAGGAATACATTCTAAAAGATAATACTGTTCTTGTAGAAGAAAATTTAATTTCTATCCTAAATAATTTTAATAAGTCTATTTTTTTAGATTCAACAAGGGCTGAAGCTTTTTATATGAGAGGTCGAGTAAAAACCTATTTGAAGGATTCTATTGGGGCAAAAACAGATTTTATAAAGGCGATTAAGATTAATTTCACTTTTAAAGATTATATAACACATGATAGTGTAATAAATTATAGAAATAAAGTGTATCAAGCCTTTACAACGAAGAATTATAGAGAAGCAATTAGAATTTCTGATAAAATAATTGAATTAGATTCCACAGACTCCTATACCTATTTTCTAAGGGGTCAAATAAAAGAGCTTGAGTTTGATACAATTGGAGCAGACATTGAATTTAGTAAAGCAATTACCTATAATAAGGACTTTATTTCTATTATTTATCATTACAAAAAACAAAATCTAACGCAATACTATTGGCAAAAAGTAGAATTTATTGATAATGAAGAAAAATTAATTATTCTTCAAAAAATAATTGATTTGGATTCATTACAAACTAGTAATGCAGAATATTATTATTATAAGTTTAAATTAAAAATGGAACAGAGAGATTCGAAAGGAGCAGAAAATGACTTTCGTAAAGCAATAATGCTAGATTCGAATTACATCATTATAAGACATAATGATTCTATTTCTAATGTTATATACCCTATTTTATCATTAGCAAATATGAATTATGAAAACAGAAATTTTAATGAGGCATTAATTGGATATTCGAGAGTATTAGAAATTGATAATACAGATTTTAATTCCTTTTATAGAAGAGGTAAAATTAAACAGTATTTAGCTGATTCTATTGGAGCTATTTCTGATTACTTGAAAGCAATAGAATTGTATCCAGAATTTGGAGATGTATATTTTGACTTAGGTTTGCTATATTTTCAGTTAAAAGATTATACAAATTCAATTTCATTTTTCACTTCACTTTCCTTAAGTAGTGATAGTTGGGAATATGATGTTTTTTATTTTAGAGGGATGGTAAAAGAAGCAATTAAAGATTTTGAAGGAGCTAAAGAGGATTATACAAATTCATTATCTCGGCATGGATATTCTTCTAGTTTTCATTATTTTAAAATTGGATTAGTAAACGCAATATTAAAGGACTACATCGGAGCAATCGAAAATTACAACAATGCATTAACAGGTGTAAAATCTTATGACGAGATTAAATTTCAATCAAATACAGATTTTATTGCGGAAATTTATTTTAATAAAGGCTTAGCTGAAATTGAATTAAATCAAATTACTGATGCATGCGCTGACTTCAAAAAAGCAAAAGAATTAAATTCTAAAAAGGCAGATGCAAAGATTATATTGTATTGTAAATGATGGAGAATAAGTTGAATTTTTAATGCTTTGTAGATTTCAGAATTATGGTAAATCTATTTAAATATATAAATGTTTTTTGCAATAATTCATTCAAAAATTTTCAACTTATATATTTCCTCCAAGTCTTCCCAAAAATGATTCGATAAACGTCCCGTCAAGAGTACAAAGGCAGAGTGAGAAACAGAGCGAGAGCGATGATTGATCACCTGCCTTTTCTTCATTCTCGCCCTCACAGTCACTCTTTTTTACTTTATTCTAACCATTCATTTTTTTGAATTCCAAAATTCTTTCATGTGTCATTTTATAATGACTCCTTTTAATAAAATAAGTAAAAATTTCCTAAAATCTAATCCTTCGTTTTCAAAACCTTCTCCTTAACTTCAATCAAACAATTACAATAAGTACTTATTAAAACCACGTAAATTATGTTTGATTTTGAAAAATTAGAAGTTTACAAAAAAGCAAAACTATTCAATGCTGAAATTCGAAGCTTTATCTCGCCCAATCGATTAGACCCTACAACAAAAGACCAACTCAGAAGAGCATCCTTCAGTATTGTTTTAAATTTAGCCGAAGGATCTGGGAGATTTAGTAAACCTGATCGACGTAATTTCTTTGTCATTTCGAGAAGTTCAATATTCGAATGTTTGGCAATACTGGATATTCTGAAAGATGAAGATTCCCTTACTTTTGATCTATTTCAGTCATTACATGGTAAAACTGACGAACTCTCAAGAATCCTTTATGCAATGATTAAGAATCTTTCGAGTTAGTTTCCAATGCTTTCTCACTCATTTCATTTATATGACAGTTATGGCGATTACTTCGTAGAAATTGGAAATATTGATCAAGCAATTATTTATTAGCTTGATTATAATCAAAAATACCGTCCCAAAGTTTATCTACTTGAACAAGTGATTGATCCAATGATAAAACAGACCATTTACCATTAACTTCAGTACCTAAACCTATATTCTTTAATTTTATAAGAGCATCTTCTACATCAAAATCTAATTGAAAATTAAATTCCGTTTGAAACCAATTTTCTATTTGCTTGTCTAGCTCCTCTGCTGATAATGGCTCTTTACTTTGATTTAAAAAGGCATATGCTAATATTGTTTCCTTCAACTCTTCTTCTTCCGAAGTATCGATTAACATTGGGAAAACACCACTATTATTCCCGAGGTTTTTAAAATACAAACTATCCGTAAGCATTTTCGAGAATTTTATTTTCTTATTTACATATTTATTATATTGTCTGAAAAGATATGCCCCCAAAACACCTAATGCTAACAATCCTTGAATCAAAGAAGCTTTATTGTTGTTATTGTTTAAAACTTCATGTGACTTATAAGCAACATAAATTGAAACCAGTGCAGGAATTACTTTAGCAGTTAATAAAGAAATTCCACCCGCTATACCCGGAATCCAAAGTAATAATTTATCCTTCAACGACATTTTCGGAACAGCATTCGGAAAAATCGTTTCTAAATCATTTTTTGGAACTTTCTTAAACAACTTAACAATAGAACAACCCGGTGTAAATGGTAAATCGTTAATTGAGATTTTTTGATTTTCAAAATGTGCTGCATCTTTATAATCAATACAAATCACCACATAATCGTAATATTCTAACTGAACTTCTTTCTCCCAAAAGAAAAATCGTTTCATTTTTTCTGTAGTTGTTTGGTGTCCACGCACATATACAGAATAATCTTTAAAATCGTCAAAATTAATTTTTAATTGTAATCCTACTAAATCTGAATTATTTAGTGCTTCATCCAAGATAGTTTGATCTATCTGATTGTAATTACCTCTTTCTAAGACATTATTTAAAGTCGATTTAAAAATTGAAAAATCGCTAGTCTCGCCATATTTTACACGCTCTTGCTCTAATTTATCGGGATCAAAAGCACCATAATTGCGTTTTATTTTTTGATTTAAATTAAACCCTTTATAATGAAAGTAATGTTCTAATATTTCAAACAATTTCTCAAATTTACCTTTATCCTCCGCTGAAAAGGAATTCAAAGCAATTTGTTTCTCTAATAAAAATTCTTTATCGTAAGGAATATATTGTTCGATTTTCATTTTGTAGTATTCAATTAAGTGAGTGTTATTTTAGCTAAAGTTAACTATTTAATAAATATTCTTCCAAACCTTTTCAATAATTTTTTTGCTATCAACTCAATAATCATTTTTTTAGAACATTATAAGTATCATTTCCATAAACACGTCTTAACTCTAATTACTAGACTTTCTTTAATCAAAACCTTTCAAATTAAGACACCAATAGAAAGATTAATCACTTTTCAATATTCAGCTATTTTAGATTTATTAAATTTGTTAAAACTTCTAATCATAAATGATAGCAAATCAATTTTTTGACGATTCTATTAATCCAACTTTGAAATGAAAAAATTAAATTATCTATTATTACTTATCCCAATTATATTATTATTTACATTTTTAATCTGGTTTGGAAATGAAATGAGACCAGGTGGAAAATTTATTGAAAATGATTACAATCAATCAGAAAGTACAACCAACAATTTTCCTGAAAGACCTTTTAAATCATTATTTCAAAATTTAGGTGAAAATCTAAAATCATTGAATGAAAATAAAATTAAAGCAATATCAACCGAAAATGGATTTAAATGCATATTAAAAATATCAAACAACCTAAAAAACACTGATATTCTAAACAACTTATCTGAAAGTTTAATTCACTATAAAGTTTACAATATAATCGAAAATGATTCTACTTTAAGTATTTCTATAGGAGAACAAAGTGAAGCTTTAGGGGCTACTGGTGGTTATCTATTCCTTAAAAAGGATAATGGTATTTATAAAATAAATAAAATCAAAGAAGTAAAATAATTTACTTCAAAAAAAGTATTTCATTTTTAACTAGTCAATTACCTTTGTTTATTAAACTTCTCTTCTTTAACCGAATAGTTCCCTTCATCTGTATTGAATACTAAATATTCTTCACCAACTTTATTCAAAGCAGTTTTAACTCCTTTTGAATTAGCGTGATTTAAAACATCTCTTAATTTTTCTATTGGGTTTTTAACTGAAATCGTAAAGTTTTTCCTTAATAAATAGCGGTCTTTTAGTTTTAAATTAAGTTTAGGGGAATCTCTAGACGAATGAAGAAATTGTATGTTTTCAATTTCAGAATAAGGCAATTTCAATCTGATTGTAAGCATATTTATTTCAAAATCATCCTCTAAAAAAAGAATATATTTTTCACTTGTTAATGTTAAATAGATTAGAAAAAACAATAAAAGTGAACCCCCTAAAAC
>CALPVI020000012.1 GCA_943326975.2 Actinomyces viscosus
CCTATAGGACGATGTATAGGAAAATCAAACTTTTTCGCATTAAAAACTAATTGATTAAGGTATTCTGACATTGTTTCACCTTTCCAAGCAACAATTCCACCTTCGTAAATGCTAAGAGATTTATTAGGAATTACTAAGTTTTCATCAACACCAATTACATGGCCATAACCTTCACATTTTTTACATGCACCAAAAGGATTGTTAAATGTAAAAAAATGTTCATTTGGTTCTTGAAATTCGATTCCATCTAATTCAAATCGAGTAGAAAAGTCAATTTTAGTATTTGTATCTGGAAAATATAAAGAACAATTTCCATTTCCCTCTAAAAATGCTAAACCAATTGAATCTCCATACCTACTTTCATTATCTTCTGAACTGAAATCAGTTTTGATTCGATCAATTAATAAATACCCATTTTCAATTATTTTAGGTGTTTTTTGGATTAATTCTTCAATATCTACTATTTCATTTTGAATAAAGAGACGAACGTATCCCTGATCTTTTAATATTGCTAATTGTCTTTCAACTCCATACTTTTCAAATCCTTCTAGCGGACAGATAATCATTGTTTTGGTACCTGCATCTAAAGATTTTAGATAATTGACAACATCCGTTACGGTGTGCTTTTTTACTTCTTTTCCTGAAATAGGTGAGTATGTTTTACCCACTTTTGCAAAAAGAATTTTTAGATAATTATAGATTTCTGTTGTTGTTCCTACGGTTGAACGTGGATTATTAGAAGTAACTTTTTGTTCTATTGCAATAGCTGGAGATATTCCTTTGATGTAATCTGTTTCTGGCTTATTTAATTTTCCTAAAAACTGACGTGCATATGATGAAAGACTCTCAATATATCTTCTTTGACCTTCAGCAAACAATGTGTCGAACGCTAAAGAAGATTTTCCTGAACCTGATAAGCCTGTAATTACGGTTAACTTTCCATGTTGAATGGATACATCTAAATTCTTAAGGTTATGAACACGAGCACCTTTTATCTCAATCATTTTTTGCATAGAACAAAGATAAAAGAATGTTCAATAATTAATAAGTATTTTAAAATGCAAACATGAATTATTCTTTTGTAATCACAAAGATGTCTTCGTCATCTTTTTTAAAGAATTTTTTTTCACGAGCATAACGTTCTAGTTCTGAGGAGTATTTAAGTTGTTTTAATGTATAGCGAATACCTGATAGTCGTTTTGAAACCATTTCTTTAGATTCTTCAATACGATTTAATTTTCGAGCATGTCCTACCATTGAAAAAATATCATTGTCGTCTAGAAATAGAGCATAAAAAACAAATATAGTTGTTGCAAGTATGAATTTATTTCTGAAATAGTTTAAATATTTTTTCATGTTGCAAATTTAAACAAAGGTTTTATCACTGCTTTAGTTGATGTTGTTATTTTTAAATAATGAAATGTTTAAAACAAAAAAAAGAGAAACAAATTCTAATGAAACCTGTTTCTCTTTTTTTCTTTGCTAAAACTATAAAACCTAACTACAACTATGAAATTTTTTCACAAAAATAAAACGTTTTAGTAAATAAAACAAAAAAATCTATATAAAAAGTGAATAAAAATTGTGTTTAACATCTATTTATTTTAAAATCAATTCTTTAATATTTTTTGTTATCATTATTTCACTTCAAATTTTGTATTTATTTCACAATTTTTATACTTAAAATCGTTTTGTTTATATTTGTCTAAGAATAATGGAAGAAGAACAATTAAATAATTGGTTAAACAAGCGTAAAAGTAGAAGAGAGCAATTAACTGCTGTCAATCTATTTAATGAAATGCGTTTGCATTCTATTTCTGCCTTAAGTTCTTCTATTACATTATTAGAAAGTACTCGTAAAGAAGATAAGTTAATTGCAAATGAATTGATTAATTTGTGTTTACCCTATTCAGGGAAATCAATTCGTATTGGTATTACAGGTGTTCCAGGAGTTGGTAAAAGTACATTTATTGAATCTTTTGGGAAAGTTTTACTATCAGAAGGAAAACGAATTGCAGTATTGGCAATTGATCCAAGTAGCGAATTTAGTGGAGGAAGTATTTTAGGTGATAAAACACGTATGGAAGAATTATCTGTAATGGATAATGTATTTATTCGTCCTTCACCAGCGGGAAAAACACTTGGGGGTGTTGCTAGAAAAACGCGTGAAAGTATCCTATTGTGTGAAGCAGCAGGTTTTGATGTTGTTTTGATAGAAACGGTGGGTGTTGGTCAATCGGAAACAATGGTTCATTCGATGGTTGATTTCTTCTTGTTATTGATGCTAGCAGGAGCTGGTGATGAATTACAAGGTATCAAAAGGGGAATTATGGAGATGGCTGACTCGTTGGTAATTACCAAAGCAGATGGAGACAATGTGCAGAAAGCCAAATTAGCAAGTAGAGAATATCAAAATGCTATGCATTTATTTCCTCCGAATCCTAATGGTTGGATTTCAAAATCTATGACATGTAGTTCAATCAATAGTGAAAATATTTTAAGTGTTTGGAAAACAGTAGAATCTTTTGTTAATCATACTACTTTGAATGGGTGGTTTGAGAAAAAAAGACATCTTCAAGATAAATTTTGGTTTCAAGAAACATTAAAAGATTTAATTTTGGAACGATATTTTCATTCTGAAGAAAATGAAAAATTAATAAAGTATGAAGAACAAAATGTGGTAGAAGGGAAGATTTCATCTTTTCAAGCTGCTGAGTTGTTATTTCAGCGATTTATAAATAAAGATAATGGAACAAACATTTAAGATAGAAGGTGAGTTTATAGAACTTATTCAATTATTAAAAGCAATTGGATTGGCTCAAACTGGAGGGCATGCAAAATTAATTGTAAATGAAGAAATGGTTCTACGAAACGGTGAAATTGAAACGCGCAAAAGAGCTAAGTTAATTCCAGGTGATGTAATTGAAATACTTGATAATAAGATAATTTTAGAATAATGAAATTGAAATTTTATACTTTTCTGATTTGTTTGTTTACACTTTTATCTGCTTCAGCAAAGAAAGTAACAGATATAGACTTTGATATTGATTCTAGTAATTTCGGAGTTTCAAATTCATATAGCTTGAAGATTTATCTAATCAATAAAAAAGGAAAAAGGAATTTATTAAGTCCTGGTGAATTTTCATTGAAATGGAATAAAATTAAAGTAACTGGAGATCATATTTTAAGTTTTAGACATGGAATTGTAGTTTTTAATCAACCAGATATTCAAGCATCAAATAATAATTGTACGATTGAAGTTTCCTATGATAATGTTCATTATATGAAAAAAACTTTCAAGCTTCCTTATGTAAAGGGTATGATTATCAATACTAATTCAATTCTTGTAAATAAGTATCAAGTTTTTGATTATCAGTTAGTTTTTAATAATGGTAAAACTTCATCGCCTTCAGAATCGTTGTTTTATAGATCTAATATAGTGAGTTTGTGTCCATCTGAAGTTGATTTTAACGGAGACAAGGTACAAGTTAAATTATTTGATGTGGTTGCTTATGAAACGTTAAAATTGAAATTTAAAAACAAACAAAATGAGCAAGTTTTAGGAGAAAAAACGATTTTATTAGAATACCCTACAACTTTATCAATTTTAGCCTCAGGAGCTAATGGTCAAAATGGTCAAAATGGAGCAAATGGTAAAACTGTTTCAGAAGTCGGTAAATCAGGATCAAATGGAGAGAATGGAACAAATGCATCAAAAGTGCTTGTGTTTGTAAAATCAAAAATTATAAACGGAACTACTTTTTATGTCTTGCATTATTTTCTAAGTGATGGAACTAAATCTACTTACATTGTTAAATACAATGGAAGTCCTATTTATATCAAATCAAATGGTGGTAATGGTGGTAACGGTGGCAATGGTGGTAATGGTAGTGATGGATTGGTCGATATTACAAAAAATATAAACTCTCCGAATGGTGGTAATGGTGGTAATGGAGGCAATTCTGGTAATGGTGGTAATGCTGGGGATATTTCATTTGTATTTGATAGAGCTTCAGGAGATTTATCAAAAATCTTTATTATTGAGAATAATGCAGGAGTTGCAGGAGCCAATGGACTAGGAGGAAAAGGAGGAAAGGCTTTTACTAAAAATGCTACTACAGCTGCAGATTTACAAAAAATTAAAGAAGGAGTAATAGGTCAAAAAGGAATTGCAGGAATTAATGGTAAAAATGCGAATCCTACCTCTTTTAAAATTTTATCAAGTGAAGACTGGGAAAAATTATTCAAAGAAAATGATACAAATGGTTTTCAATAATAATTAGATATCTTTGTTGAAACTATGAATATCATTGTGATTTTCATCAATTTTATCTTTGATTTTTTTAATTGTTTGTGTCAACATAAAAATATCTATCGTAGAATTGTTTTTAAGCCATAGCCAACTTTCTTTTTCATCTTCTACAGCCATAGCTATGTGATAAAGTAATTCAAACTTATTCGATTTTAGCCAATTTTGTGCTGATTCTATCCCTTCAGCAGCATTAATCATAGCCATTATATGTGGATAGCCATTTTTCATTAACCAATTTCTTGCTTCGTCATCTAGTGCTATTGCTGCAGCTGCAATAACTAGTTCGTGATATCCATTTTCAGTTAGCCATTTTGCAATCTCTTTATTGCCATCAATTGCTTTTGCCCAAGCTAATATAATTTTAGGGGGATAAGCTAAAGGTTTTAAAGGAGTTATGATTGGTTTTTTGACAGAATTATTTTCAGTATTTTTTTTTCGTTTAAACCACATGATTTCGTTCAATTAATGTGCGTAAAAAAGATAAGCAACTAATATCGCGGTTAATCCACCGATAACATCGCAAAAAATTCCTGCGGATGCAGCATATCTAGTATTTGTTACTTTCACTGAACCAAAATAAACTGCAATAACGTAAAAAGTAGTCTCTGTACTACCTTGAAAAGTAGCTGAAAGTTTTCCGACAAAAGAATCAACTCCAAACGCATTAAAAGTATCTACCATTAAACCTCTAGCGCCGCTACCAGAAAATGGTTTCATAAAAATAACGGGTAAAGCATCAACAAATTCAACTGTTTTTAGACCTATTACAAATAATCCTGATTTTATTAATCCCATTAAGTCTGTCAATGCTCCACAAGATCTAAATAAAGCTACTGCAGCAAGCATTGCTATTAAATAAGGAATTATATTAAGTGCAACTTGGAAACCTCCTTTAGCGCCTTCAATAAAAGAATCAAACATATTGATTTTAGCTTTCATTGCTAATAGAAAGAAGAAAGCTATTATTCCAAAAATAATCGAAGTACTGATTACTGATGAAATTGTGTTGATTTTATCAGGGTGCGCATTTAAAAAAAACATTAAACCGATAATACCAGCTGTTATTGTTCCGATGTAAGCTAAAATTACTTTGTCAAATAAGTTTATTTTTTGTCGAATGGAAACAAAAATTAATCCTCCCAACGTAGCAAAATAAGTAGTGATTAAGATTGGAAGGAAAACAGATGCCGGTTCTACAGATCCATTTGCCATTCGAGCGGCTAAGATGCTAACTGGGATAATGGTTAAGCCAGAAGCATTTAAAACCAAAAACATTATTTGAGCATTCGTTGCTTTTTTAGGGGTTTCAGTATTAAGTTCTTGAAGGTCTTTCATTGCTTTTAAACCTGCAGGAGTGGCAGCATTGTCTAACCCTAACATATTTGCTGAGAAGTTAAGCATCATAGAACCTAAAGCTGGATGGTCTTTCGGTACTTCAGGGAATAATCTTGAAAAAAGCGGCGAAACCAATCGAGACATAATTTTTACTGCACCACCATCTTCACCAATTTTCATTAATCCCATCCATAGACACAATGAGCCAGTCATAAAAAGTGCAATTTCAAATCCTGATTTTGAAGATTCAAAAAGGGCGTCCATCATTTTTTGTAAAATGTGAGTGTCTTGCCAAAATATTAACTTTGAAAAGCCCATTACCAAAGCTGTAATGAACATTCCTATCCAAACTCTGTTTAATACCATATTGCTAAATTCGTTAAAATTTATTTTAATAATTACAATCTTAAATTTTAGATTTCCACAGAGTTATTAATATATAAAAAAAAATCCCGTTCGTAAGAAAGGGATTTTAATCTTTTAATAAAGTGAAGGGAATTTTATCGGTTCCGCTTCATTCATTATTTCATAGGCTTTTTCAAATATATCATCGACACTAGGTTTTGAGAAGTAATCTCCGTCTGTACCATAAGCTGGACGGTGATCTTTCGCGCTAAGTGTCGCTGGAGCAGAATCCAAAACCGAGTATGCGTTTTGTTCTACTAATATTTTGTCTAACATATATCCTGAAGCACCACTTGAAACATCTTCGTCTATTATTAATAAACGACTAGTTTTAGTAAGTGATTCTTTAATTACATGGTTGATATCAAAAGGTAATAAAGTTTGAACATCGATTAATTCAACTGATATTCCTACTTCTTCTAATTGTTTTACTGCAATTTCACAGATATTAAAAGTAGAACCATAAGATACAATTGTTAAATCGTTACCTTCTTTTACAATTTCAGGAATACCTAAAGGAGTTGTAAAATCTCCAATGTTAGTTGGAAGTGGCTCTTTTGCTCTGTATCCGTTTAAAGGCTCGATTACCAATGCAGCATCATCTGCTTGTAACAAAGTGTTATAAAAACCAGCTGCTTTTGTCATGTTTCTAGGAACACAAACATAAATACCTCTTAAAGCATTTACTATCATACCCATTGGGCTTCCGCTGTGCCAAATCCCTTCTAATCTATGACCTCTAGTACTAATAATCAAAGGTGCTTTTTGACCTCCTTTAGTTCTATATTGAACTGTTGCTAGGTCGTCAGATAAAACTTGTATCGCATACAATAAATAATCTAAGTATTGAATTTCAGCAATTGGACGAAGACCTCTCATTGCCATACCAATACCTTGACCAATAATAGTACATTCACGAATTCCTGTATCTGCAACTCTTAAAGTACCGAATTGATCTTGTAAACCTTCTAATGTTTGATTAACACCACCAATTTTACCAGCATCTTCTCCGAAAATCAATGCTTGAGGATATCTTTCAAATAATTTTCTGTAATTTTCTTTTAAGATAATTCTACCATCTTCCATCGCAGGTTCCGCTTCGTAAGTTGGGGGAACTGAAGTGATTTTTAAAGCACTTTTGTCAGATTCTGAATATAAATGTGAGCTGTAGCGATCTTTATTAACCTCTATTTGCTGTCTTATCCATGCTGATAAAGCAATTCTTGAAGGGATGTTTTCACCTCTTACAGTTCTTAGAACTTTTCTTGCTGCATTGAAAATATCTTTTCGGATAGGTTCCATTGCTCTTTCAAGACCTTCAATTTCTTTTTGGATGAACACTCCGTTTTGACTTTCTTCTGCAACAGCTTTCATTAAAGTAAGTGCTGTATTTAAATCAATTTTAATAGTATCAGAATATTCTTTCCATGCTAAAGATTTTTGATCTCTAACATATGTCTTTGCTTCTTTTTGAATTTCTTCAATTTCTTCAGCGGTGGCGATAATTAATCCATCTGTATTGAAATTAATTATCCATTCTTTGAATTTATTGATACAATCATATTCTACCTCCCAATTCAATCGATCTTTTGATTTGTATCTTTCATGTGAACCAGAAGTCGAATGACCCTGAGGTTGATTAACTTCTTTAACGTGAACTAAAACAGGTACATGTTCCTCACGAGCTATTTTTGTAGCTTTCTCGAAAGTTTCACACATATGAACATAGTCCCAACCTTTAGTTACAAAAATCTCATAACCAGGTTTATCTTTTGTTCTTTGCATTCCTGAAAGTGCTTCAGAAATACTATCTTTTGTTGTTTGGTGGTGACGAGGTACAGAGATACCATAACCATCATCCCAAACAGACATTACCATAGGTACTTGAAGAACACCTGCAGCATTAATTGTTTCCCAAAATGGACCTTCAGAAGTTGAAGCATCACCAATTGTTCCAAATGCTACCTCATTTCCTCCGTTTGTAAATTTTTTAAATTCCTCTAAATCTTTTAATGTAGGATGTTCTCTATATACTTTAGAAGCTTGTGCTAAACCTAATAATCGAGGCATTTGTCCTGCAGTAGGTGAGATATCCGATGAGCTGTTAGGTCTATTCATTAAATTGACCCATTCACCTTTTTCGTCGATATTTCTAGTTGCATAATGTCCACCCATTTGACGCCCACCAGATAATGGATCGGCTTCAACATCAGTGTGCGCATATAATCCTGCAAAATATTGTTGGATTGTTAATTGGTTAATAGCTAACATTAAGGTTTGATCACGGTAATAACCAGATCTAAAATCTCCGTTTCTAAATTGTTTTGCTAATGCTATTTGTGCTAATTCTTTTCCATCACCAAAGATTCCGAATTTAGCTTTTCCAGTTAAAACTTCTCTTCGTCCTAACAAAGATGCTTCTCTTGAAACACAAGCCAAACGAAAATCGTTTAATATTTCTTGTTTAAAAGTTTCAAAATCAACTGTAGTTTCTAGTTCTTTAACGGATTGTTTTGCCATAACTTAATTTATAAGACGGACAAATTTAAGAATTTAAACCGATAAAAAAAAGACTTTTAAACTTTACTAAAACAATTTACTAAATTGTAATGAAGCCTATTCTTGTACTCCTAAAATCGATAATTTTAATTATAATCTAATTTTAAATTTGATTATATTTACTTTTTCACATCCAATAATTCATAACTAGTAAAATCTGACTACTTAATCTTTCTAGCAATTTTTTATATTTGTACTTATTCAAAAATAGAATACATTGGATTTTACTAAAAATATATCAGTTGTTGTTCCTTTATATAACGAAGTTGAGTCGTTACCAGAATTGTTTTCATGGATAAAACGTGTAATGGATCATAGTAATTTTGCTTATGAAGTGATTTTTATTGATGATGGAAGTAAAGATGGTTCTTGGAAAGTTGTAGAAGAATTAAAGTTGAATCATCAAGAAGTTCGTGGTATAAAATTTCAGCGAAATTACGGAAAATCTGCGGCGCTACAAAAAGGTTTTGAAGCAGCGGAAGGAAGGGTTGTAATTACTATGGATGCTGATTTACAAGATTCACCAGATGAAATCCCTGAATTATATCGAATGATTATAGAAGATGATTTAGATGTAGTTTCAGGATGGAAAAAGAAAAGATACGATCCGATAACGAAAACGATTCCAACAAAACTTTACAATTGGGCAGCTCGCAGATTAACAGGTATTCATTTGCATGATTTTAACTGTGGTTTAAAAGCATACAAAAATGAGGTGGTTAAAAGCATCGAAATTTATGGTGATATGCATCGATATATTCCGCCTTTGGCCAAGTTTGCAGGTTTTTCAAAAATTGGAGAAAAAGTAGTACAGCATCAATCTCGAAAATATGGGACCACAAAATTTGGTTTGAATCGTTTTTTAAACGGGCCTTTGGATTTACTTTCTGTAGTTTTCATGGGGAAATTTGGAAAAAAACCGATGCATTTCTTCGGAGCAATAGGTACTTTATTATTTTTAATAGGTTTTGGTTTTGCAAGTTACCTTGTTATAGATAAATTATTTATAGATAAAACTGCAAAGTTAATTGCTCAACGAACGGAATTTTTCATTTCTTTGGCAGCAATGATTATGGGAGTTCAATTTTTTCTAGCTGGATTTTTGGCTGAATTAGTTGGTAGGAATTCATCAACAAGAAATCATTATTTAGTTGAAAAAACGCTTTAATTTCTAGATGGAAAATCTTAAGATTGATCATACATGGACACTTTTTTTAGATAGAGATGGTGTTATAAATCATCGAATCATGGGAGGTTATGTTACTTCTATTGATGAATTTCAATTTTTAAATGGAGTACTTGATGCAATGAAAATATTTAAGAATACTTTTTCTCATGTATTTGTCGTTACTAATCAACAGGGAATAGCAAAAAACATAATGACTGAGCGTAACCTTTTGGAAATTCATGATTATATGTGTAGTCAAATTGAAAAAGCTGAAGGGAGTATTACAAAATGCTATTTTGCGCCAGAGTTAAAGACAGATCAAAATAATACTCGAAAGCCTAAGCCAAATATGGCATTAAAAGCAAAACAAGATTTCCCTAATGTTGATTTTCAAAAGTCAATTATGGTTGGTGATACAGATTCTGATATAAAGTTTGGAATGAATCTTGGAATGAAAACTATAAGAATTAAAACGGTCGAAACAATAAATGTGGAAGCAGATTTTACATTTACTAGTTTAAAAGAATTTTCAGATAAATTAATGTTATGAAGAAACTCATTTTTATTTATTTACTTTTTATTAGTGCTCTTATCCATGCTCAAATAAATCAAGTTGATGCAAATGGTAAAAAGCAAGGTTCATGGGAGAAAAAACATCCAAAAAGTTCTGTTTTACACTACAAGGGACAGTTCAAGGATGATAAACCAGTAGGAGTCTTTACTTATTATTATTTATCAAATAAAATTCAAGCGGTTATTAAACACGATGTGAAAACAGGTCGTTCAGAAGCAACGTTCTATCATGAAAATGGTAATATTTTGAGTCAGGGGATTTTTAAAAACATGAAAAAAGATAGTGTTTGGTGTAATTATGTCCCTTCTGGTCGATTGAGTTCAAAAGAAACGTATAAAAATGATGTGTTAGATGGGAAAATGAATGTGTATTATGTACCTGAAGATTTGTATGATAAAACGCAACAAGTTTATTACACTTGTAACTATTTGAATGGTAAACTTGATGGAGAAAAAATTGAATATTTTCAAGGTGGGAAATTAAAGTCTAAAGGTAATTATCGAAATAATATCAAAGTTGGCGTTTGGGAAGAATATCACCCTAATGGCCGTCTAATGATGACACAAAGATATTTGAAAGGTGAAAGACATGGTTGGTGGATTTCATATGGTGAGAATGGTCAAGAAACTGGAAGAACTTATTATTACGAAGGAACACGCCTAGAAGGCAAAGAATTGGAGAAAAAATTAAAAGAATTAAAAGCAAAAGGAATCGATCCAAATGGAGGAGGGAATGGTTAGATTCAATCTTTTTTCCTTAGTTTAGTATTTTGTATAGTAAATGAGTATCAAATTAAAATATCTAATTCTGATTTTACCAATTCTGATTATTGGTTTGGTAATATCATGTAAGAAAAAAACTACTTTACCTCAAGATCTACATTCTGAATATTTTGGTCTTTATAAAGGTAGATATGTGATTTATGATGTTATCGAAATTAATCATGATATTGATGCTACAAAAAAACACGATACATTGCATTATCAATTGAAAACTAAAATTGGTCAGGATTTTATTGATAATGAAGGACGATCAGCTAAAGAATTTATTCGATTCAAACGAAATATTCAAAATGATCCATGGCAAGAAATTGATTTATGGACAACGATAATAAATGGAAATAAAGCTGAGTTAGTTGAAGAAAATCAACGAATGATTAAGTTGATTTTTTCTCCAACAATCTATAAAACTTGGAATGCAAATGCATACAACATTGGTGATGCCTTAAATTGTTCTTATTCAGCAGTCCATGTTCCGTATAAAATAGACAATACTATTTTTGATTCTACATTAGTGGTGAATCAACAGAGTTACTATACTTTAGTAGATTGTAAGCGAAAGTTTGAAGTTTATGCATCAAAAGTTGGATTGGTTTATAAGTATTATAAAGATTTAAGAATCAATAATTTTGATACCTTAGATGTTGAAAAGGGAAAAGAATTATATTACAAGTGCGTTGGTTACGGATTTGAATAATTCATTAAAATATTGACTGAAAAAGACACTGAAAAATGAATATATCTGAAGTTAAATATAATTGTAGACATTTTAGAGCGGGTATTCCTTGTGGGCCAAATAAAAAACATGATGTAACTTGTTCATATTGTTCTTATTACCAACCAGTTGACACAAAAGTTTTAATTATAAAATTAGGTGCATTAGGAGATGTTATTCGTACGACACCTTTAATAGAAAGATTTAAAAAAGAATATCCAAATGTTCATTTTACTTGGTTAACGCATAGTCCTGCTGTATTGCCATCAAGTGAAATAGATATAATTTACAAATGGGATTTTACTTCAGTTTATACTGTTCAAAATACAAAGTTTGATATTGCTGTCAATTTGGATAAAGACAACGAAGCATGTATGTTATTGGCAAATGTTGAGGCGAAAATTAAGTATGGATACATTTGGAAAGATAACCATATTGCAGCAGCAACAGATAGAGCTGAACATAAATTATTGACAGGTTTTTTTGATGGATTATCAAAAGAAAATACAAAAAGTTATTTAGAGGAAATATTTGAAATTTGTCATTTTGATTTTCAAAAAGAGGAATATTTAATCAATTTAAACAAACACCTTGCAGATCAATGGAAAGAACGTTTTGAAGCATTGTCTGAAGGGAAAAAAATTGTAGGATTAAATACTGGTTGTGGTCCAAGATGGAATACGCGTTTGTGGTCAGATCATAATTGGGAATTATTGGCTTTAGAATTAAAAAAGAGAGGTTATTTTCCTGTTTTTTTGGGTGGAGAATTGGAACATGAAAAAAACATGAGAATGTCACAAAATGTTACTTGTTCTTATCCAGGTCATTTTTCATTAGAAGAATTTATGGCAATAACCAATTCTTGTGATTTTATCATTACACAAGTTTCAATGATGATGCATATTGCTACAGCGTTGAAAAAGAAAATGGTGCTTTGTAACACGATTTTTAATAAACATGAATTTGAATTGTACGATAGAGGTTTGATAGTTGAGCCTCCAAAACCATGTGAATGTTATTTTGGAAATACATGTAAGCGAGGTGAAAATTCTTGTATGCACGATATTCATCCATCCGATTTTGTCAAAGCAATTTTAACTTTAGATAATAATCACTAAAATGAAAATTGCTTATTTATCTACATTTTTTCCCTTTCGTGGAGGAATTGCTCAATTCAATGCGTTGTTATACCGAGCATTTGAAAAAGAAAATCAAATTAAAGCATTCACTTTTAAGCGACAATATCCAGCGATTCTTTTTCCTGGAGAAACACAATTTGTAACGGAAGGTGATAAGGTAGATGAGATTCCAGCAGTTAGGGTGTTAGATTCGATTAATCCTTTTACTTATTTGAGTTCTGCTCGAAAAGTAAAGAATTTTCAACCAGATATTATTATTACAAAATACTGGATGACTTTTTTTGGTCCATCTTTGGGGTATGTTTGTAAAAGTTTGAATAAAAGAGCAAAGAGAATCAGTATTTTAGATAATGTAATTCCGCATGAAAAACGATTTTTTGATGGGTTTTGCAATCGCTATTTTTTAAAGAATAATGATGGTTTCATTGTGATGTCTGATGCGGTTTTGAATGATCTGCTTTCAATTAAACCTGAGGCGAAATACCTAAGAGTTAATCACCCAGTATACGATCATTTTCCAGCGCCAATTGAAAGAGAAAATGCTCAGAAACAATTAGGATTAGATTCTTCCAAAAAAACAATTCTATTTTTCGGTTTTATTCGTGATTACAAGGGATTGGATTTGTTAATTCAGGCAATGAATGAATTAGATGATACCTATCAATTAGTGATTGCTGGAGAAGTATACGGTTCATTTGATAAATACCAAGAATTAATCGATAATTCAGTTGCGAAAAATAGAATAGCACTTTACAATAAATATATCGGAGATGATGATGTAGCTGTCTATTTTTCAGCTTCAGATGTTTGTGTTTTACCTTATAAATCAGCTACACAATCAGGAATTACTTCTATTTCAAATCATTATAATTTACCAATAATTGCAACAAATGTTGGAGGTTTAAAAGAAACGATTCACCATAATCAAACTGGATTGATTGTTGAGAAACCTCAAAGTGAATTAATCGCTTCAACAATTCAACACTATTTCGATAATGATTATAAATCGGAATTTTCTAAAAATATTGAAATTGAAAAAGCTGAAAATTCATGGGAGAATTTTGCATCAAAAATTATTCAATTTTCAAAGGAATTATAATTTCTAATTACAATATTTTATAAAAAAAAGGTGTCTTTATTAGACACCTTTTTGTTTATTGAATTTTTTTTATAATAATGTAGATGGACAAACATATTCTGTTACCGGTGTTTCTGTTTTCCTTATCTCATTGAATCCACCAATGACATCTACAAAATTTTCAACACCATATTTTTTCAAAATTGAAGCAGCAATCATACTTCTATAACCTCCGGCACAGTAAAGAAGGAAAGGTTTTGATGGAAACTCTCTAATTCTTTTTTCTAATTGATTCAAAGGGATATTGATAGCTTTCTCAACATGTTCAGAATCAAATTCACTTTTTTTGCGAACATCAATTATTTCGATATTTTCAGTTTTAATTTTATGTTCAAATTCTTCGGCTGAAATTCTTTCTGATGTTTCATAGATTCTTTTAGATTGTTTCCAATTTTCAAATCCACCTCCTAAATATCCAATCGTATGATCAAATCCTACACGAGATAAACGTATCATCGCTTCCATTTCTAGACCTTCAGGACAAACCAATGCAATTTTGTGATTGATATCCGGAATTAATTCGCCAACCCACATAGCAAAATTACTTTCCAATCCAATATTTAAACTATTTGGAACAAATCCTTTGGCAAATTCCTCAGATCTTCTGCAATCTAATATTACAACTGAATGATCATCAACAATTGTTTCAAATTCATCTAAAGTCATTGGGACATTAGCTCTTGCAATGATTGAATCCAAACTATCATAACCGTTGATGTTCATGATAACGTTTTTAGGAAAATAGGCTGGTGGTGCAACTAATC
>CALPVI020000013.1 GCA_943326975.2 Actinomyces viscosus
AAGTAGATCGTAATTTCTTTATGGACTATAAAGTTATTCCATTGAAAAAATTAACAAAAGCACAACAAGTGACGTTTGATGCATGGAGAAAATGATTTGTTTTTAGTCAATAGTCAATAGTCAATAGTCTATGGTCAATAGTGAATAGTAATTAGTTTACAAGTAAAAGCTGATTTTTTTGAAGAGTCTTTAAATCTTAATTCTTAAAGTCTTGAATCTAAAATCTAATGTCTAACATCTAAAGTCTAATATCTAATGTCTAACATCTAGTATCTAGTATCTAGTATCTAAAATCTAGTATCTAAAGTCTAATATCTAGTGTCAAAATTATCTTTTCCACTTAGATAAATCAGAAGTTAGCGTAATCATATTATTAAATCCAGCTTTGGAATATACAGAGAAACCGTAATCGATCGAGATTCGTTTGAAATACATTCCAATGCCAAAAGAAAAACCGGCAGCACCTGGATGTTTGTCTAATTTCATTTCCTGTCTTCTATGGTAATCAAAAGCACCTCTAATATGTAATGATTTAGATAACAAGATTTCAGTTTGAAAAGTTAGATGTTGGCCAATTTTCTCAATAATTCCTGGTTGTTTTATTTTAATTGTGTCACCCGTTAATGCATCAATTGTAGGTTTAATCGATGGGTCAAAATAAGTAATATTCCAAGAATTTAAATGATGTGCTAAAATCGAAAAACGAAATGGAGCATGAGCTAATTTATGTGAAATTGCCATTTGAAATTCAGCAGGAAGGGGTGCTCTGCTTTTAGAAACATAACCTTTGAATTGCACGCCCGCATTTTTAACTAATGCTGTTATCAACAAGTTTTTTTCTTCAATTTCATAAGAACCAGCTAAATCAATTGATGCACCAAATGAAGAGTATGTATCTAATTGAGAGTAAAGCAGATTAACATTTGCTCCGATTGAAATTAATGGGTTTAATTGTTTCCCAAATCCCGCTCCTAAAATGTATTCAGAAGGGGTGAAAGAACCCAAATTAGTTCCGTTTACATCTGTTCGGTCTAATTTCCCATATTCAACATACCGTAAATGTCCTGCAACTGTTCCGAACTTGTTAACATCTCTTGCGTATGTCAACATTCCGTAATTTATACCACCAGCTAAAAATGCTTGATTCAATCCAATCGAACGATTCATTTTAATATTGTACAAAGAAGGATTTGAAACACCTAAATTTACGTCTTTGTCTTTTATAGAAATAAAGTCTGTCCCTAAAGCATTTGATCGAGCGGAATAACCTAAATTAAGTAATCCAAAAGAAGTTGTACCGCCAGTTTGGGCATGTAAAACAGAAATGAAAATTGTAATTACAAAAATTAGTATAAATCTCATATGCATCTTAACGCAAAGTAAAACAAAAAATTGAAAGAGTTGAAAAGAATTTCATCAAAATCAATAAAAAGAAACAAGTTTAAAGAACCGAAGGTAATTGAGCGGAGTCGAAATTACCGTTTACCGATTTCAATTGCTTCTAAATCATGAATGCGATCACCTGTAATCGAAAAACGTAACAATGTTTTTACTGTATGAAAACCTTTTATACCACAAGCTCCCGGATTCATCCAAAGCATATTGAATTTTGGATCCATTTTGACTAATAAAATATGTGAGTGACCACAAATAAAAAGTTTAGGTGCTTGTTTTGTTAGTTCATCAAATGCAGGTTTAGAATATTTACCAGGTTTACCACCAATATGTGTCATTAATACTTCAACTTCTTCACATCGAAAGCGATTGAATTCTGGAAATTCTCGTCTAATTGAATAATCGTCTATATTTCCGTAAACACCTCTTGTTGGTTTAAATTTTCTTAACTCATCTATAACTTCCAAACTACCGACATCTCCTGCATGCCAAATTTCATCCACGTCCTTAAAATAATCATATATCTTAGGGTCTAAATAACCATGTGTATCTGAGAGTAAGCCTATTTTCACTATATTATTTGATAAAAGTTAAAATCACTATTAACTATTTTTAATTTTCTCCCAAGTGACAAACATTTGTTCTTGCGTTGGTCTATTCGGTTCAATTTCTCTCAAGGGTTCACATTCTTTTAAGGTAGCTTTACATTCAGCAGGTAAAGTTTGATAAAGTGCTGTCCCTTTTGTTTTCCAAGCAATCATTTCGTCAGAAACTTCTTTGATGATTTTAGCTGGGTTTCCAACCACTAAACTTCTTTTAGGAATATTCATTTTAGCTGGTACGAAGGATAGTGCTCCGATAATAGATTCATCATCTATGATTACATCGTCCATTATAACTGAATTCATTCCGATTAAACAATTTTCTCCAATTGTTCCTCCATGAATAATTGCACCATGACCAATATGCGCACCTTTTTTAAGTAAGGTAATTGTTCCAGGAAACATGTGTACTGTACAATTTTCTTGAATATTACAACCGTCTTCGATGATAATTTGTCCCCAGTCACCTCGAATACAAGCATTTGGTCCAATGTAAACGTTTTCTCCGATAAGTACATTACCTGTAACATTCGCTTGTGGGTGAATAAAACTACTTTCTTTTATAACTGGTTTAAAACCATTGAATTCATAAATTGCCATTGCAAAAATTTTATTCAAAATTAAGAAAAAATGAGCTTGTACAAGTAGAAGTTTTGCGAATGTGTTTTGGAGTGGTTTTTGAAGTGATAAGTTCAATTCGTTTGAAAATAAGCGAATATTATTAATTTAGTAAGATGAAAATAATCACATTTATTGTTGTTTTATTTTTCTGTTGTCAAACTTTGTTTTCGCAGAAAGTAACTCCTTTTATTGACTTTAATAATTATTTTGAAAATTTCCATAAGGGTACTTTTAACATCGTAGATCTTCAATTAGCGAAAGAATTTAAAGCGGGAGATGATTGCGTTGCTTACATGGATTTTAGGGATAATCTAGTTGTCTTTGATGGTGAAACGAAAAAGAATTTAGCGAATTTCAAAGTGAATTACCAAGTTTCGGACCACTTAATTGGATGGCGTATCGGGCAGACAATCAATATGTGGGACAATGGGGAATTGAGAACCTTAACGTACAATGGTGATACAAATTATGTTGTAAAAGATAGCATTATAGTATTTGCTGATTTACGTTATAATTCTATGAAAGTCTATTGGAATCATGATGTTTACACACTTTATTCCGTAGTTGATGATTTATATAAACCAGCATTTATCGGTGAAAACATTGTAGCATTTAAAGACAATGGCAATTTTTACAAAGTTTTTTGGAATGGTAAAATATATGATATAGGTATTTGGAACAATGATATTGTTTTCAATGGAGGAACAGATGTATTGGCATTTAATGATCCTACTACTCGAACATTTACAGTTTTTGATCAAGGAGAATTTGTTGAGGTAGAATCATTTTATATGAATAATTACAAAGCAGGAAGAGGTTTTGTAGTTTATGAAGATTTAAATAACAATTTGAATATTTATAAAAATGGAGAAAAAAATAAAATAAGTAATTTTTCATCTTCGAAATGGGAAGTTAAAGATGAGGTGATACTTTGGGTGGAGAATAATTTTCTTAAAACTTTTTATAAAAATGAAGCAAAATCGATTTGTAATTTTGTGCCACAATCATATTTATTAAAAAACAATGTAATTGCTTACAGAAATGTAATGGGAGGAGTGAATGCATTTATTGATGGAGTAAATTACGAAATAACGAATCAACAAGAATCTGATTTTGAAATATATGGTTCATCTGTTTTAGTAGAGATGTTTAACAAATCATTTGTTGTACTCCATAACGGTACAAAATTTTCAAAATAAGTTGCAAAATATCAATTTAATCAAATTGAAAAGTAAATAAGTCTGTGTATCTTTGTTTACTAAAATGAAACATTTCGTTTCAGAAGAAATTGGAAATAAAAATCAAAATAAGAAGAAATGAATAATTGGTTTACAGTTAAAGTAAAATATACTAAACAATTAGAGAATGGAACTTTTAAAAGAGTTTCTGAGCCGTATTTATTAGCTGCTATGACTTTTACAGATGCAGAAGCACGTATTTATGAAGAGTTGGGAGCAATTATTCGTGGAGAGTTTAATGTTGTAGGTATCGCAAGAACAGAATTACATGATATTTTCCATTACGAGGATAGTGATGTTTGGTACAAATGTAAAATTACTTTCGAAAGCGAAGGCGGTGGAGAAGATGGTGGAAAAGCTAAAAAAGTAGCTCAAAACTTCTTAATCTCTGCTCATTCTGTGAAAGATGCTTATGAAAGAATGAAAGAAAGTATGCAAGGGATGTTGGTAGATTTTCAAATTCCATCGATTATTGTTTCTCCAATTGTTGAAGTTTTTCCGTATAGAGAAGAATTAGACAGAGAAATTAGTAGAACTCCTATTATTGAAGAAGCAAAAGAAGAATTTATCGAAACATCAACAGGTAAAAGAGTTTTTACAGCTCCAGGTTCTGATTTAGACGATGATTTTGAAGATGCAGATTCTGATTTAGATGACGATTTCAGTGAAGAAGAATAGTCTTATTAATTTTAAATGTTGAATTTTGGATTACACAACAATCCAAAATCCAAAATTTTAGACTGAGCATGTCATAATCCATAATTTATTAAGGTGGAAGATTTTTTAGCAGATATTCGAAATGACCATAGAGATTTTGATCATGGTCAATTAAGTGGTTTTTTTGGTGATGAACCATTTGAGCTATTTACAAAATGGTACAAAGAAGCGTTCGATACGAAACAACCAGAATTTAACGCGATGACTTTGTCAACTGTTGATGAATATCATCGACCAAGTTCTCGAATTTTGTATTTAAAAGAATTACATGCTGATAAATTTGTATTTTTCACTAATTACAATAGTCATAAAGGCAAAGATTTAGTAGCAAATCCAAATGCTTCACTTTTATTTTTTTGGGCGGGCTTAGGACGGCAAATTCGTATTGAAGGAACGATTGAAAAAGTGAATATGGAGGTAAGTGAAGCTTATTTCGCTTCTCGTCCTAGAGGTAGTCAGATAGGTGCGTGGGCATCTAATCAAAGCGAAATTTTGGAAGAAAGAGAAATCCTTGAAAAAAGAGTAGAGGAATTCGCTGCTAAATTTCCGAATGAAGTTCCATGCCCATCGCATTGGGGTGGTTATCAGTTAAAACCAAGATTAATTGAATTTTGGCAAGGTAGGCCTTCTCGTTTACACGATCGTATTGTGTATGAATTAGAAGGTGAATCTTGGAAAATTTATAGAAAAAATCCATAGATGTACGAAATACAACCTGAAGTTTTTCAATTATCAAACGGAATAAGAGTTGTTTATTTACATGCCTCTTCTCAAGTTGCTCATTTAGGGGTTACTATACTAGCTGGTTCAAGGTTTGAAGGTGAGAATGAAGAAGGTTTAGCTCACTTTTTAGAGCACTGTATATTTAAAGGAACTCAAAAAAGAAAAGCATTTCATATTCTTTCCAGATTAGATTCTGTTGGGGGTGAATTGAATGCATTTACGGGAAAAGAAGAGATTTGTATCTATGCATCATTTACAAAAAATCATGTTAAAAGAGCATCTGAATTATTAGCAGATATTGCCTTAAATTCATCTTTTCCACTAAAAGAAATTCAAAAAGAAAAGGAAATTGTTTTAGACGAAATCAACTCTTATTTAGATAGTCCGAGCGATAAAATATTTGATGATTTTGAAGCTCATTTATTTAAAGGGCATACTTTAGGGAATAATATTTTAGGAACACGTGATAGTGTAACAAGTTTCAGTAGAGAACATTTGTTGGATTACGTGGGTCGTTTTTTTACAGCTAATAACATCGTAATTTCATTTGTTGGAGATATTCCAAGCAAACAGATAAAAGCAATGTTAGAAGAAGATTTTAAAGCTTGTAAACAACAATCTTATACTGTTCCAAAAAATGATTATACCGGTCAAACTCCATTTAAAATTAGATCAAAAGAGGCTAATGTACAAGTACATGCAGTTTTAGGTGGATTAGCTCCTAGCTATAATCAAGAGATGAGAAGGGGGATGACACTTTTAACAAATATTTTGGGTGGCCCAGCTTTAAATTCACGTTTAAATCTTTCGATCAGAGAAAAATATGGTTATTCCTATACTATAGAAGCAAATTACACTCCTTATGTCGAAACGGGTTACTGGTCAGTATACTTTGGAACAGATCCAAAATACTTGAATAAAACGATTGATTTAGTTTACAAAGAATTAAAAATTTTAAGAGATAAAAAATTAGGTACGCTTCAGTTAAGTGCCTCAAAAGAACAATTGAAAGGACATTTAGCGTTGGGTTTAGACAATAATTCAGGTTTGATGTTAGGTTTAGGAAAAAGTTTATTGTTATTTAATCAAATAGATACGATTGAAGAAATATATGCTTCAATTGATAAATTAACATCATCGGAATTATTAGAAGTTGCTAACCAGTATTTTGCTGAGGAAAATATCTCTGAACTCATTTTTGAATTAGAATAAATATCCTTAAATCATAAAATTCCCAACTAATGTTTTATTTGATACAACTCAGATTTAGTTTTCTTCATTCAAATAATTCGTATCACGCAATTAACAACAATACAGATATCACTTATACTTGGCAAGTTTATGTCTTTTTCTTTACCCCAATTCTATTAATACTTTTATTGATCTTCCGTAGTTGGAAAAAGTATAATAAAAAGTCATTAGTGAATGGCAAATTTTGTAAAGATTTAAAACCTACGAAAGAAAATTTAATTGAGGCTTATATTTCTTTAGCAGTTATTTTGTTAAACATCGAACGTGTTGATTCTAAAGAAAAAATGTACTTCATTCAAAAACATTTAAATCGATATTTCCCTGGTAATACTTTTGATATTTACCATAAACTTTCTATGTATATAAAACAAAGATCTATAGATACACAATCAATAACCGATTGGATAAATAAAAACACAGAAAGCAATTTTAAAAAATCGAATATTATTTATTTTTTAGTCGGAATTGCTAATGCTGATGGGGAAATCATTCAAACAGAACTCAACTTTATCAAAGCGGTAAATCTGTCGCTTGGATTGTCAACTTCAGATTTAGAGAGTGTTTTAACTACATTTGATTATTATCGAATCCACAAAAAACAGAAAGAGCAATCCAAAAGAGCTTCTTCCCAGAATGAATCTTCACAAATGAACCAAGTAGATTATTCGATTTTACTTAAGGAAAATGCTTTGAAAGTTTTGGGTTTATCAAATGAAGTAACTATTGATGAAATCAAATCCGCTTATCGAAAATTAGTGAAAGAAAATCATCCAGATCATTTTATTAATGAAAACGAGGGAATTCAGAAAATTGCTCATGAAAGATTTATTAAAATTCAATCCGCATATGAATTTTTAGTGAAACCAAATTAACTTTGAAATCACTTATGCATCAGTTAGGGGTAGGTTAATGATTTAAAAAATGAAAAAAAGAATTGCAATTTTAGGAATTGGTGGAGTAGGTGGTTATGTTGGAGGCCATCTAGCTAAAAAATATGCTCGAACCAATGAGTTTGAAGTAGTCTTTTTTGCAAGAGGAGAACATAGCAACAAGATAAAAGAAAATGGATTACAAATTTATTTAGACAATGAATTAGAGGTTGTTTATCCAGATGTTGTAACAGATGAACTAGAAAGTATTGCATCCATTGATTATTTAATTTGTGCAACAAAATCCTATGATTTAATTGAAAGTGTAACGCGATTAAAAAATGCTATTTCAGATAAAACAGTAATCCTACCTTTATTAAACGGAGTTGATTCCTATGAAAAGCTGAAAACATTGTTTCCAAGTTCAAAAGTACTAAATGGTTGTATATTTATCGTTTCAAAGATCAAAGAACCTGGAGCAATTGAAATTACAGGTTTGAATCATTATGTTTGTGTGGGTTCAAAAGAACTTTCACCTATACATGTTGTTGATTTAGTTGAACTTTTTGGAAAAGCGGGTATCAATGTTCGTTTATCTGAAGATATTGATCGAGCAGTTTGGGAAAAATATATTTTCATTTCGAGTTTAGCAACCTTATCCACACTAAAAAACAAAACGATAGGTCAGATATTAGAAGATGATGGACTAAAAAACACGCTGATAGAATTGATGAAAGAAGTAAAATCAGTAGCAACTGCAAAAGGTATTGCGATTACAGAGTCATACCTTGAAAAAAATATATCTGCAATGGAAAAAATGCCTTATGCTACAACTTCTTCTATGCACCGCGACCAACTTGCAGGAAAACAAATTGAAATTGATTCTTTAACAAAATATGTTATTAAATTAGGGAATCAACTAAATGTAGAAACAAAAACATTTTATAAAACTTTAAATAGTTAAAAGTTAAAATCGTTGTCAACTATCAATTAAATAATATGTTAGAAAACTCACTACTTCAAAAAATAGATTACACGCTGTTAGATCATAATGCTTCTGAAGATCAGATTAAAGCGTTGTGTTCAAAAGCTAAGGAATTATCAGTTAAGTCAGTTTGTGTAATGCCTGAACATGTAGCTATAGCTAAAAGTGAATTAATTGGATCAGAAGTTTTAGTCTGTACAGTTATTTCTTTTCCTGAAGGTGCTAATTCCTTAGCAAAAAAAGAACAGGAGACACATGTTGCTATTCGAGATGGAGCAGATGAAATTGATTTGGTAATGGATTATGCTCGAATTGATAATGTTCCCTTTTTAAAAAAGGAATTAAAAGCAATAGAGATGATTACACATAATCATAAAAACAAACTGAATGAAGCTATTACAATCAAAGTTATAGTAGAAAGTGGAAGATTGTCTATTGAACAAACAAAAGTCGCTACAATGCTTTGTATAGATTCAGGAGTTGATTATATTAAAACGTCAACAGGAAAGGTTGAAGTAGGTGCAGAAATAGAAAAGGTTGAAGTCATGTCTCAATTGATTAAAGAAAGTGGCTCAAATCTTAAGATAAAAGCGTCTGGAGGTATTCGAACGATAGAGAATATAAAAGAATTCAATGATTTAGTTGGTCGTTTTGGTATTGGTTACCAAGCAGTAGATCAAATGGTTGATGGAAAAGATAGTTCGAAAGTTGGTTATTAGTTTTTTTTGAAAACCTAAAGAATTTTATACTTTGTTAATTTAAATGAGTTCAGTTTGTTCTAAAGTATTCAAGAAAATGATTTAGATTGATGCTCTCAAAATTATTTAAACCTAAATTCCTTTAACATTTTATACAATCTAAAACCTCTAAGAATTGTATACAATGAAACAATTAGTAAGAAGATGTATTTTTTGTTGCCAGCGATTCTATCCGATAGTATATCTGTAAATAAGAGAAATCCAATAAAAGTTAAACAACATATAATAATGATTATTGAAAGTGTTATGTTTACGATATTGTTATGCATGATTATTTTGAATTAATGTCAATAAAAAATCCCCGTTTAAACAAATAAACGGGGATTTAGAAATATAATTTTCTATTGTAATGTAAAGTTTACTGGAAGAGTAAAGTATGAGTACACAGCTTTACCACCATTTTTACCTGGTTTCCATCTTGGCATTGAACGAACAACACGAACAGCTTCTTTATCACATTCAGGGCAATCAGGAACCCCTCTTAAGATTGTAACTTGACTGATTGAACCATCAGGAGATACAACAAATTTTAAGTGACATTTTCCGCTTAATTCATTTTCGATTGCAATTTGAGGGTACTTAATGTTTTCAGCTAAGAACTTCAACATTTCAGCTCTACCACCAGGATACTCTGCAACCTCTTCAACGAAAGTTAAAATTTCAGGTGCTTTTTCTTCTGTTTGAGACGGGCCTTTATCTGTTTCTTCGTGGAATTCAAAGTTATCATTTCCTTCTACGTCTTCAGTACCTGTCTTCGTGTCTGCTAAGTTATCCTGAATTGGAGGAGTTGTCTCAACCTCTTCATCAACTACAACAGGAGGAATAAAAGCAATCGTTTTTTCCGCTGGTGGAATTTCTTCCTCTGGCGGTGGAGGAGGAGTTTCTTCCTCTTCTTGTGTTGGCGCAATAGTGAATTGCGTTAAGTCCATTGGTTCTTCTTTTACAGGCGGTTCAGGCATGTTTTTAACAATCATGTAGGTCCCATAAACAATTCCAATTACTAAAATGAAAGATGCCATAATGATTACCATACGTTTGTCATAAGACTTACGAATTTGGTAAGCACCATATTCTTTGTTTCTGTGTTCAAAAACTAATTCATTTCTGTAAGAAGAAGTAACGTGTTGCCAATGTCTGCCTGCAATAAACTCATAAAGAGATAACGCCGCAACAATACCGATTATAGCATAAATTATCAACATCTTAATTACCTTTTGCTTTAATTAAATCTTCTTCACTTTTCATTAAATCAACTGGAGCCATAACACCAATATCATTAATTTTTAATTCGTCAATTAAGTCAATAAAGTTTCTACAAGTAGCTTTAGAATCAGTTTTAATTAAAACTTTCAAAGCATCTTTGTTTCCTTTTACTGTTTTTAACTCTTCTGTTAATTGAGCATCATTGATTTTCCCTTGATTTAATTTGTTCATCAACGGAGCTTTTCTGCTTAATACATAAGAGTTTTTCTCAATTAACAACTTTCTTACACCAGTTGCACTAAAATCTGTTTCCTCTAATTTAGTTGGAGGCATACCTTTAGGGTTTCCTGGAGCATAAAACTCACCTTCATAGTAGTAAATTTTATCCTTTGATAATAAGAAAGTGATAGCATTGTTTACTTTCGCTTTGTCCTTGTCAATTACATCTTCAGGTTTCGGTTTAGCAGGGTATGTCAAAGACATTACCTTTGGATCACTGAATGTAGAAGTCAATACGAAGAAAGTTAACAATAAGAAAGCTAAGTCAACAAGAGGAGTCATATCTACGTGAGTAGATCCTTTCTTCGCTCTTTTCTTGCCTTTTTTGTCGTGGCCACCGCCACCACTATCATCTATTTGAGCCATGTTTCTTTATATTATTTTTCACCTTTCATTTGTAAAGAAGTAACAAAGTTTAAGTTTGTTAATTCTAAATCTCTAAAAGTCTCGATAACATCCTTTGCTTGTAAATACAAAGCTTCGTTATCAGCTTTCAAAATGAATTTTGGTTTGTAATCATTTACCTCAATTTCCGGATTTTTCTCAAAATCTTTATCGTACAAGTCTTTACCAACTGTTAAACCTCTTCTGTTACTGAAGTCAATCCAACTTTTTAATTGGTTATTTGTAGAATCTGTAGGGATACCGATACCGATAAATTTAACTCTATCACCTTCTTTTGCATCTAAATATCCTGGTAAATCTTTAATGTTACATCCAATACTAGGAATTTTTAAATAAGATTCCATTTGGTGTTTAGTTAATTGAAACTTGTATTGTTTTTGCATATCTGCCAATACAGCTGTTTTCAACTCAACACTATTCATTGAAAAGAACTTTCTACCATTTTTATCAACAGTTACAATCACATAGTTTTTTGGAAATTCTTTGTCCTCAACACTATATGGTGTATCTACTTCTACAACATCTGCTGTTCTTGTTTTAGCAGATAACATAAAGAATGTTACTAATAAGAAAGCTAAATCCACCATTGGCGTCATGTCAATTGAGGGAGAGCTTTTTGGTATTTTTATCTTAGGCATTTTTTTGTTTTTTTAATATTATTAATTGCCCAATCGTTCTTATTTTGTAGATGCAGCGAAATCTTGTACGATTGTGAAACTTGCTTCATCCATACTGTATGTCATTTGATCAATTTTAGTTGAGAAAATGTTATACATAATAATTGCAACCGCAGAACCAGAAATACCTAAGAAAGTATTGATTAAGGCTTCAGAGATACCTACCGCTAATTGAGCTGGATCTGGTTGACCTGCACTCATTGCAGCAAATGATTTAATCATCCCTAATACCGTACCAATCAAACCGATTAATGTTGCAATAGAAGCACAAGTAGATATAACTACTAAGTTTTTAGATAACATTGGTAATTCTAATGCTGTAGCTTCTTCTAATTCTTTCTTAATAGATTCAACTTTTTGCTCTTTATTTAATTCAGTGTCATTTTGGATGTGATCATATTTAGTTAAACCAGCTTTCACTACATTACCTAAAGAACCTTTTTGTTTGTCACATTCAGCAATTGCAGATGTAATATCTTTACTTTCTAATAAAGTTTTAATTTTCAATACAAAAGAATCGATGTTTCCTTTTCCTTTACCTTTTGCTAAAGTCACAAATCTTTCAATAGAGAAAACAATAATAATAATGTTAACTGCTAATAAAATAGGAACGATGAAACCACCTTTGTAAATAGTACCCATTAGGTTACCGTCAAGTGGATGATTTTCAGGGTTTCCTTCAGCGAAGTTTGATGGGTCTCCAAAAATAAATTTGTAAATAATTACACCAATAATTAATGCGATAACAATTGTCAAGAAGGCAACTAACGACGAAAAACCTCCTGCAGCTTTTTTGTTTGTACTCATAACTCTTTTTTAATTTTTTAAAGTTTATGAGGCAAACATAATAAAAAGGATTCATTTACCATTTACTTTTAGAAGGAAAAATATTGACAATTGATTAAAGTGCCTTTTTTTTCAAGTGTATGGTGTTAATAACGAGGCTTTAACTGATGGTAACTAATTTTCTTAACTTTAATTTAATGTAGAATTATCAATTTTTTAACTTAAAAATAGCTGGTTTTGAATCGGTTTCATCGGAGTTTAATGAACTTCTATTTAATTTTCTGATGTAATTGAAAATTCATGAATGGAGTGTCCAGCTAAAAATTCATTGTATTTCATTCTTCTTTTACCTTCAGGCTGTAATTCTATTACGCGTAAGTAATAATCAACAGTAGGTATTAGTATCCCTTCTTTGTCAGCGGTAAGTTCTACTTTATTAAAAGAAGCAATTTTTGTTTTTTCTGTTTTGAAAATTTTAAATGATTTTAGCTCATCGCCTTTTTTCAAATTTGTCCAAGCAGTAGGATAAGGAGCCATTCCTCTTGTGAAGTTATGAATTGTCAAAACATCTAAATTCCAATCTATTTTACAATCAGGTTTGAATATTTTAGGAGCCGATTTTAATTCACCTTCAGTTAATTCAATTTGAGGGATACCTTTAGCTTCGTTATGGATGATTTTATGAACTGTTTTTAAGGTTAAATTAGCTCCCAATTCCATCAAACGATCGTGTAATTCGCCTGCTGTTTCATTCTCTCCAATTAATACACTTTCTCGTTCAATTATTTTACCAGTATCGATTTCTTTTTCGATAAAAAATGTTGTTACACCTGTTTCTTTTTCTCCATTTATAACTGCCCAGTTTATAGGTGCAGCTCCTCTGTAATTTGGAAGTATGGAAGCATGTAGATTAATAGTTCCTTTTTCAGGCATTGCCCAAACAATTTCAGGTAGCATTCTGAAGGCAACGACAACAAATAAATCAGCTTTTAAATTATGAAGCTCTGAAATAAAGTTTTCATCCTTTAAATTGGTAGGTTGTAAAATATTTAATTCTTTTGAAACAGCATATTTCTTAACGGCACTTTCAGCAATTTGTTGACCTCTTCCTGCAGGTTTATCAGGGGCAGTAATTACTCCAACTATATTGAGGTTGTTTGTTACTAATCGATCTAAAATTGTAACCGCAAATTCAGGTGTTCCCATGAAAACGATTCTGAAAGATTTATTTGACATTTGAATTAATTTTTGAATACGAAGATAGTTTTTTCTTTGCAAAAAGAAATAAGCGTTTTAAGTTTTGTATTTGCTACAAAACTTTGTTTTTCCAATCGAAAAATCGAAGGTAGAGTATTGAAAGAGTGCCCATCGAAATGAAATAAACGTATTCCACACTCCAAATCCAAAAAATATCTAATTGAAAGACTTTAATAAGTAAGTAAGCTGCAATAATATAAACGGATACACAAATCATTTCTATAATGAAAGTGACATTCGTATTACCACTTCCATTAATTGTTTGATAATAAACTGTTGAAAAGCCATATATAAAAATGGATATTCCAACATATCTCAATATTTCTCCACTTTTTTCTTGAAAAACAACAGATGGATTTATCAATGAAATTAATTTTTCTGGGTAAAAAAGAGCTCCATGAAAAACAATAAATAAAATTAGGACGGTTAAGAATTGAATTCTTTTTTGTATGATTTTTAAGGAAGCAAAATCACCTTTACCTATATATTGAGATATATAAGTTTTAGTTGTTGCTGAAAAACCCCAAATAGGAACAAATGCAAGAAAATAGATTGCCCTAATATTTTGAGAAACTGTTAATTCAAATTTTCCAATTTGTTCAATCCATGTAAAGAATATCGTCCAAGTTGATAATGCTAAAACACCTTGAAACATAATTGGACTTCCAATTTTGATTAATTCTCTGAAAGATAGAAGGTTAAAAGAGAAGTGATTAAATAATCCATATTCTTTATTTAATTTAGAGAAAGAAATGTAACCAACTAAAAAAAACATACCTAATCCATCGGCAATCGTGGATGCTAAGGCAGCTCCCTCTAAACCCATTTCTGGAAAAATACTAACTCCAAAAATCATGAAGTAATCTAAGATTACATTTGAAACAGCAGTGATAATTGCACTGATTAAAACAATGCTTGTTTTTCCAGTGGCAAATAAAAATGCTTGTATCGACAATGAAATCATGGCAAAAAATAGTGCATAACTTCTGTATGAAATAAAAGATATTTGTGCCTTTGCTAAATCTTGATGCTTAGAATAGGACAATAATAGGTTGGGCATTATTACTTGGATAAATCCAAATAACAAAAGTGCGATGAGAATGTGTG
>CALPVI020000014.1 GCA_943326975.2 Actinomyces viscosus
TGTGATAGATGCTGCTAAACCTGTTGGTAAACTTGCTAAGATACTTGTTGTAATACTTGTTCCGCTTGATATACATGTCGTATCTGCGGTTCTTCTTACTGTTACTGAGTATGTCGTGTTGGCTGTTAAGCCTGAAAATACTGGACTTGATTGGTAAGTTGCACCATTTACACTATACGCATAACCTGCACCTAATGGAGCGCTTACTTCTAGTGTTGCTGTTGGTACGCCACATGTTGGAGCTACGGTTTCACTAACTGTTGCTGCGCTTGGTGAACCCAAAGCACCACTGATTGTGATTGTGTTACCGGTTGTTATACAAGCATTGTCTGATGTACTTCTTACTTTTAAGATATAACTTCCTGCTGTTAAACCGCTAAATATTGTATCTGATTGATAAGAAGAACCATTGTTGATGCTATATTCTACATTTGATTGAGATGTAAATACAATTGTTCCTGTTGGTACACTACATGTTGGTTGAATAACTGGTGATGTGCTTGGAATGCTTGGTGCACTAGCAGGAGATGAAATAACGACAGTAGACAATGCACTTTCTGTACATGAATTATTATGTACACTTCTCACAGTCAAGGAATAAGTGTTTGGAATTAAACCTGAGAATATTGGACTTGATTGGTAACTTCCTCCTACACTATATTCAACATCTGATTGAGAAACAAATTCGATCGTCCCAGTAGAAATTGAACAATTGGGTTGAATAGAACTTGATACTGATGGTGTACTTGGAAGAGTAGTTACAGTAATGGTAGAAATGGTAGAATTCAAAGGTGAACATGCACCACTAGTTACGATTGCTTTATAACTTGTTGTTGAATTTAAAACAGGAGTCGTATATGTATTTGATGTTGCACCTGGAATATTCACATATGAACCTGAAGCATTAGTTTGCCATTGAATAGTTCCAGTATTTCCAGTTAAATTAATCGTTGCTGTACCACCAGCACAAATTGAACTATTAACAGCTGTGGCAACACCTGCAATGGTTGCGGGAGAAATTCCTACATTATATATAAACGTTGTATCAGCAATACATACACCATTTTTCACTACAGCTCTATAATTCGTAGTTGAAGTTAATAAAGGAGTTGTATAACTAGGACTCGTCTCTCCAGAAATATCAATAAATGCTCCGTATTCATCCGATTGCCATTGGATTGTTCCGTTGTTACCAGCTAATGATAAGGTAGCATTCGTACCTGTACAAATTGGATTAGAAATAGCTGTTATAGAACCTTTTACTGATGGCGTATTAATTGTTATTTCTGCTGTACCTGATACTGATAAAGCAGCACAACTATTCACATCGTTAATTGAACTGATTGAATACGTTGTTGTTGAACTTGGATTTACTAAAATATCAGAACCAGACACATAATTATTTATCGTACCTACTCCATTATCTATTACTAATGTATAAGGTGCTGTACCTCCTGATATATTAACAGAAATTGAAGTAGATGAACCTTGACAAATAGTTGCATTTCCAGATAAAACAGCAGAAATAGGAGGATTATTAACTGCTGCAACCACAGGTGTTCTAGTAGAAGTAGTACAACTTCCAACAACTGCATCTACATAATAAGTTGTAGTTGCTGCTATTGATGGAGTTGTATATGAAGTTCCAGTATGAATTGAAGATCCACCTGTACTTGCAGTATACCAATTAACTGATCCAGCACTTGCTGATGCTTGTAAACTTACTGTACCAGTTCCACATCTCTCGTTTGAAGAAACACTAGCAATTGTTGGAGTGGAATTTATAGTTATAGTGAAAGTTTGTACCGCTGACGAATCAATTCCTCCATTTGCTACCCCGCCATTATCTTTGGCTTTTACTGAAACAGTTGCTACGCCTGAAGCAGCTAAAGCAGGTTCAAAAACTAAACTACCTGCTGCATCAACTGATGGTTGAGTTGCAAATAAAGAATTATTATTATTTGTGACACTGAAAGAGATTACTTGTGAAGATTCATTCGATGGACCTACACTTAAGGCAGTAGCCCAATTCGAAATTGTTTGAACACCAACATTTGAACAAACAGTTTGATTAGCACCTTTTGTAAATGATGGAGCATCATTGACAGGACTCACAACTATAGTTATTGAAGCTATATTTGAAGTAGTTCCATTATCATCGTCTATGGTGTAATAAATAACTGTGGTACCATTATAATTTAAAGTTGGGACATAAGTTACAACTCCTGAAGCATTTACTGACCAACTTCCGTTTGCATCACTATAAGTAGTTTGAATTCCAGAAACAGAAGGATTTAAATCTACCGAAGTTGGGTCAATAACAGCTGGACTTGTTGCATTATCATTAGTTGAAATATTTATTGTTACAGAATTATCTTCCGTAGTAGAAGTTGCATCATTCGTTGCTACAGGAGCTCCAGCAGCTAAAACACTGATGGTAATTATTCCTTGATTAGATACTAAACCTAAATTATCATTTACTGTATAATAAATAGGTGTTGTTGTACCAGTAAATGTTGATACTGGTGTAAATGTAACTAAACCTGAAGAATTCACTGTATAAGTTCCTTCGTTCGTTACAGTATAAGAAGTTTGAATTCCTGCGGTTGTTGGATCTAAATCTACAGTAGCTGCATTGATTGTACCATCAACATCTGTATCATTTGTAGTTATATTAAAAGATACAGGTGTATTTTGATTAGTATAACTTAGATCATTAACAGCAACAGGCGCATCATTAATTGGTTCTACCACAATGGTAATACCACCAGGAACATTTACATCAATCGACAAACCTTCATTGTCATTAACAAGATAAAATATCGTAGTTGTAGTACCTTTAAAGTTTAAACTTGGAGTAAAAGTTATATTTCCTAAATTATCAACTGTATATGTTCCTTCTCCAACTACTGTATAAGATGTTTGTCTACCTGGTGTTGAAGGATCTAAATCTACCGAAGCTACATCAATAGTTCCATCATAATCTGAATCATTTGATGTAATATTGAAAGTAATTGGAGTATCTTCATTGGTAGTATCTAAATCATCCGAAGCAGCAGGTGGGTTATTGACATGAATGACTGTAACCTTAATGTTTGCAATATTTGAAATTAAACCAGAATTATCTTTAACAGTATAATTAATAGAAGCTGTTCCAGTAAAATGCCAATCTGGTGAAAAAGTTATATTTCCAGCAATATCAACAAAAAACTGACCTTGATTGGCTACAGTAACCGCTGTTTGATTTCCAGGAGTAAGAGGATCTAAATCGACTTTTGTTGTATTAATTGTACCATCCACATCATAATCATTTCCAGTAATTGAAAAAGTTACAGGAATATTCTCTGGAGTTGAAGTTGAATCATTAACTGCAATAGGAGCATCATTTACAGAATTTACAATAACTGTAATTACAGCTACATTTGAAATCAATGCTTGATTATCTTTTACAAGATAGTTAATGGATGATGTTCCGTAATAATTCAAAACAGGAGTAAAAGTAACTACACCAGATGTGTTTACTACATAAACACCCTCTCCAGCAACTGAATAACTTGTCTGAATTCCTGGGTTTATTGGATCTAAATCTACTGTAGAAACATCAATTGTACCGTCAACATCATAATCATTTGTTGTAATATTAAAAGAAATAGGAGTATCCTCATTGGTTGTTTCTGAATCATTCACAGCAATTGGTCTATCATTGACAGAATTAACTGTTACTGTTATAGTTGCAAAATTGGATGCCGTTCCTGAATTATCGTTTACTGTATAGTAAATAGGAGTAGTTGTGCCATGATAATTTAAAATAGGAGTAAAAGTAACATTACCTGAATTATCTACCGTATATGTTCCTTCTCCAGCAACTGTATAGGTTGTTTGAACTCCTGCAGTTGAAGGATCTAAATCTACTGTTGTAACATTAATTGAACCGTCATCTGTATCATTATTAGTTACACTAAATGTAACTGGTACATCCTCATTTGTTGTTGCTACATCATCGTTTGCAACTGGAGCATTTAGAGGAGATACATAAATTAAAATAGGAGCAGTATTTGAAATTGAACCCGAATTATCTTTAACTGAATAATAGATTGTAGCATTACCACTGAATGAAACGCTAGGTGTAAAAGTTACATTGCCAAGATTATCAACAGAATAAGAACCAACACCACCAACTGTAAACGTTATTTGAATTCCAGCAGTTAAAGTATCTAAATCTACTGTTGATGCATTAATCGTTCCATCAATATCGTAATCATTAGAAGTAATATTTAAAACTAAAGGTGTATTGATAGCTGTATTTCCTAAATTAACAACAGCTACAGGTGCATCATTAACTGCATTTACTACAATTGTGATTGTTGCAATAGTAGAGGTTAAACCAGTATTATCATTTATAGTATATGAAATTGGAGTAGTAGTACCATTAAAATTTGCTACAGGTGTAAAAGTTACTATACCTGAAGAATTTACTGTGTATGTGCCTTCACCTGAAACAGTAAACGATGTTTGAATTCCCACTGTTGTTGGATCTAAATCTACTGTAGTAATATCAATTGAACCATCATCTGTATCGTTTGTAGTTACATTAATTGTTACAGGTGTGTCTTCATTAGTAGTAGTAGCATCATTAACAGCAATAGGTGCATCATTTATAGGATTTACAACAATTGTAATCATTGCTGAATTGGAAGTTAATCCAAGACTGCTATTTACAGTGTAATAAATCGGAGTAGCTGAACCGCTATAGTTTGCCACAGGAGTAAAAGTTACATTTCCATGAGCGTCGACAGTGTATGTTCCTTCTCCAATTACATTATAGGTTGTTTGAATCCCACCAACTGAAAGGTTTAAATCAACTGTTGAAGAATCGATTAAACCATCTATAGGTGTATCGTTTGTTAAAATATTAAATGTTATTACTGCATCTTCATCTGTATATGCAACATCATCATTTGCAATTGGAGGATCATTAACAGGCGTAACCGTTAAAGTTATAGCTGCAGAGTTAGATGTAGCAGCATTATTATCATTAACTGTATAGTATATTGTAGTAACTGTTCCACTAAAATTCAAATAGGGAGTAAACGTTACAACTCCTGAATTGTTAACTGTAAATACACCTTGACCATTAACCGTAAAAGTTGTTTGTCTTCCAGGTATTGAAGGATTTAAATCAACAGAAGAAGCATCTAAAGTTCCATCAACATCAGAATCATTTGTTAAAATTGTAATTGATACAGGTGTATCTTCGTTAGTTGTACCAGAGTTACTTACAGCTATAGGAGCATCATTTTGAGGTGCAACTGTTATGGTAACTGTTGCTGTATTTGAAACTAATGAATCATTGTCTTTAACTAAATAAGTTACTGTAGCTAAACCAGAATAATTTAATGCAGGTGTATATGTTACAATCCCTGATGCATCAACAGACCAGGTTCCTGAAGCATTGGTGAGAGTAGTCTGTCTACCAGCAGTACTTGGATCTAAATCTACCGTTCCAACTGTTATTGTTCCGTCTGCATCTGTATCATTAGTAGTCACATTAACAGTCACTGGAGTGTCCTCATTAGTAGTTCCAGTATTATTTACAGCAACAGGTGCAGTTGAAATTTTAATTCCAAAATTTGCATTTACAACGCTATTTGTCGTAAAACCAGGAACTAAAATCATCCCATCAACACTTCCATCATTTCCTGTTAATGAATTTGCTAAATTATTTAAAATTTCACCTTGATTTGTGCAGCCAGAAGGTAAAGATGCAGCAGGATTATTTGTACCATTTGCATAATTAGTTGAACTCAAAACAACCCTATAATTTGTACTTGCTGTTACACCTGTAAAACGATAAACACCTGAAGAATTAACCGCAACAGTTGATACAGAATTATTATTAGATGTAGTTACTAAAGTTGCATATAATTGACTTCCTTTTGCTGTTCCAACACCTGTTCCATCAACCAAATTATTTGTCATTCCATTAATGTCCCAATAGACGTTACCTTCAATATTTAATGTAGCACTAGCACAATCATTTATAATAACATTTTTACACAATTGCGTTTTCGTTTCACAACTATTTGATGGTGTAACACAAACAGTATACGTTCCACTTTGGCCAGCATTATTTAAATCAACAACTGCTGTTGAAGTACCTTGTCCGCTAGAAATAATTGCACCTGAAGGAGGTTGCCATGAATATGTACTTGCATTAGAATACCCAGAAACTGTGAAACTTAAAGCTGTTTGATTATCACAAAATACGGTGTAATGCACTTTCATGGATACATAATCAATATAACCCGTCGGAGTCCCACTACCACTACTAGAACGCTGAATTGCTACAGCAACTCCAAAATTAGATGAATTAATTATAGCTGGTGTTAAAGTTGAAGTTGTTAAACCCCATAAATTAGAAGAAGAACCATAAGTAGTAGTTGTCGAAGTTGTCGGCCAAGTCGATGCATTCAATTGATTTGTTCCTAGTAATGTAGTAGAATTCAATAATTGAACTATTCTATCTTTTATAGATCTTGAACTAGTTGTAGAATAATATCTATCTACAGCAACTTCTACTCCGCTTATCACTGCATCACTTGGAATAGCAAAACCGAAATTTGTTAAATACAATGAGGAAGGTGTACTAGATCCAGATATTGCTTGTGTTGCAAATGTGTTATCGTCTGCACCTACATTAGTTGGATTAGTCCAAACATATTTTGTTCCTGAAACAGTCTTCGTTCCTGGATATGTAAAACTCGTGCTTGTAGTACTTGTACCTGTCGTATTAGATGTAATTGTACCTGAACCAGTAATTAATGGATTTATAGTAATGGTTGCTGAACCAGACAAACTAGAAGAAGTACAACCATTTGCATCCGTAACCGATGTTAAACCGTATGTTGTAGTTGAAGCAGGACTTACAGGAATACTTGATCCAGAAATATAATTATTAATAGTACCACCACTATTATTCAAAACAACACTATAAGGAGAAGTGCCATCTGATATTGCCACTTGAACATTAGCTGAAGTATTTCCACAAATTGTTGCTAAACCTGATAAAACAGATGAAGATGGGCGTGTATTAAATTTAATTGTTACATCATCTGTTGATGCAGCACATAAACCAACCGCTCCTAATGTCCATCTTAATACATATGTATTTCCAGCTGTACCAGTGAAATTTGATGTTGGGCTAGCAGCATTTGAGAAACTTCCGCCTATACCAGAAACAATTGACCATGAGCCTGATGAACTAGCTGGTAAATTTGCAGAAAGGGCAACCGTTGTTAACCCACAAGTTGAAGCACCTGTTTGATCAACACCTGCGTTAGCAGAATTAATATCAACAGTAATATTTGTTGTAAAATCACATGTTGTTCCTGTTATATAAATATGGCCCGTATATGTGCCACTTTGAGCTGCAGAAATATTAGAAATACTTGGATTTTGTAAGGTTGAAATAAAACCATTTGGACCTGTCCATAAATAAGTTGCACTCGGTGAAGATGTTGCAGTAAAATTTAATGTTCCTCCTTGACAAACAGGTGCATTGGAAGTCATAGTTGGAGCACCACAAGTTACCGATTGTATTACTGTTGAAGTTGTTCCTGTTGTTGGACAACCATAAATATTAAATATGCCAGGATGAGATGAATTATCAAAAATATTACCTGAAACATTTCCAGTTCCAATAATTCTAGCACTGTTATCGATTTGATTATCACATGTAAGATAAACGCAATCTTCGCTAACTTTTACACGAAATTTAATTAATGTACTATCCGTTCCAGCAGGTGAATTATTAACTAACCCTCCTATTGATCCATTTGCTCCAGTACCAATACGAATTTTAATCATTTTTGATGCAGCAATGTATTCAGCTTGGTCATCACCTAAACCATCCGTTTTCGTTCCTGCATTCGGACCATAAACTATTTTAATTGATCCAGGAACAAATTTAGCATTGCTTTCAATCGTATCTAAGATGTAAGTATTAATAGATGGATCCGAACCAATATTCATTCCTGTTAATGAATATTCTAAAGTATCACCTGGCTCTACATTTCCACCATTTAAATCTTGTACGCGAAGCGCACTTCTTAGATCAGGTTCATATACGTCAATAGCGGAGGTTACAACTTGTGTTAAAAAATACTCCCCTCCCGTTTTTTGCCGAATAACAGCCGAAGTTCTATTGTTACCGATATAATTTTTAGCTGAGTTATCAGGAGTGAAAATATTTGCATCATAACCTAAAGTATTTCCATAACTTGGATTACGTAAAGCTGTATAAACTCCCCCTTTTGTAATTGTACTATTAAAAACGTCGTTTGCGTTGTGTAAAGCATCTGAAATTTTAACGAAAGATGTTTCTCCTTTAAATAATAATGAATCTCCAGTAGAAGATCTATCTCCATCATAAGCAACTAAACCTAACTCAAAATTTACTGGTCCTGATAATGGAGTTTGAAAACCTGATATAGGAATATCTAAAGGTGCTGCTGTACCACCAATAAAAGATAAACCATCAAAAACAGTTAAATTTTTCATCGTTACCAAGTGATTCTTGTAAACGATAACAATTGTCCAACCACCAAATAAGTTGGTAGATCCAACTTGTGTAGCGACGTTTGCAACAGTATATCGTGCATTTAATCCACTAGCAGTTACAATTGATGTAATATCCTTAAAACAATGGTAACTTTTATATCCAGTAACATTGTCATACGATTCATCTGCTGTTAAATTCTGATATGAACCATTATCTACTTTTAATTTAACTTGATTTCTAGTAGCCCAATTCGATCCTGTACTTGTATTATAAGCTCCCCAATATAAACCTGCCCACGATATTTCAGTACAGGTTGGTAATGATAAACTATCACTACTTGACATAAAAGTTGATACATCACTATCTATGTCAACATATGCATTGGTAAAGTTGTTATTGATAGAAGTTCCCGCAACTGTACTTTCAGCCATTGCAGCTGTACATTGAGCCGCGGTTTTGGATGAACTTGCTGTAGCTTTTGACGATGTATTAGACAAATAAATTATCCCACCTTTTTGAGTAATCGTTTTACGTACATTAAAAGGTTTGACTACTTGAGAAAAAGCAGTAATAAAAGATGCAGATACAACTAATAAAAGAAGTAGAAATTTTTTCATATAAAAAGGAGATTCGTATTATTGAATTTGAATAATCGCATTATGAGAACCTTTTTCTGTTTTTAAAACAGCAGTATAAGTTCCTTTAGATAAATCAGAAACATCGATAGATGCGTAATTAGGAGTTTTAATTAATTCAAAATTAAATTCTCCTACTTTTTTATTGTTTGAATCTATCAAATATAAATCACCATGCATGCCTTCATTTCCATTGAAAGAAATACGAATAATTTTACTATTTTCTATTTTCAAAAATTCTAAAATTAAATCTCCAACTATTGGATTATTAACCAATAACTGCTTATTTTTTTTATAAAAATTATCACTTCCAAATATTGGAAATAGCATCATGGTGCAAATACTTAGAGTTAAAATATTTGTTGAGATTGTTTTATTCATAGTAGAGAATTGAGTAATCTATTAAACAAAGTTAAAATTATTTAACAATTTACCAAATTTTTAACGTAATCTGCTCTTGATAGGTGCAAAGAAATAACTTACTTCTTCTTAAAAAATCTCCACTTATTTTTTAGACAAGAAGATCTAAAATCATCTAATTTTTCTGTGATACCTTGGTTAGATAATTTTTGTAACAATTTTAATGTTCCTTTACCTTGTTTGTAATCCATTTCGTCTTCAAAGATGGGAAGGATACCCAAAGGATATATTACTTTATCTTCCAAAACTATTGGCGTTAGCTCTTGTTCTAACACCAACGGATCTGTCAAAAAGAAATGGTTTTGACGCATCGTTGGAGAAAGCGAAACAAAAGGATTACCACATGGAATCGTATGGCCTGGACCAAACCATGTATTTTTAGCAACAACATGTTTCGCTAAACGTTGAATCCAAGGGAAAACCCAATTCATATTTGGATTTTGAATATCACTAATATCCCAATAAGTTGGTAAACAGAAATAGATTTCATTGAACTCTCTACCTACTACTTTTTCAGGAACAGGCATTTTGTATTCGCTCAATCCATTGGTAATCAAAATTTTCATTTGATTTTTAACTTCAAAATTCACCTCTAACAAAGGCATTTCATCTGCTGCTACATCAATTGATCGAACATTCTTTTCACCAAAACGTTCAATTAAAACTCTTTCTAAATCTGTCATTTATAGTATGTTATTGAAAGCAAAGATTTATTTCTTTTTACTCCACTCTTCAATTGAAGCTTTATTTAATTCAATGTTCGATTTACTATTTGCTTTTTCAGCTGCTTTCAATGCTTTTTGAGCGGTTTCTATTGCTCCTTTTTTATCACCTAATTCTGCCTGAATCAATGATTTTGTTCTTAACATCCAATAAGCATCTTCCCCTTGCATTTCAATTGCTTTTGAAACCCATGTCAAAGCTTGTTTTAAATCTTTTTTCTCTTTAAAGTAAAAATTACCTGCGTTGTAGTAATCTCCGGCAGAAGGTCCAGCCATCAATTTCGTGATAGAAGCCATCACTTTCTCCGTAGTTGGTACAATAAATTGAACTGATGCTACTGTTTTATCCCACCCAAAATTAAGGTAAGCTGAATTGTTTTCAATATTATCAACCGAAATAGTAAAAGTTTCAATGACATCATTTGTTGTTTTAACTACTGCTTTTGTTCTCAAAACCACTTTTGATTCTTCCCATTTTTCTGGATCACCCCAATTGGTTGTGTCTTTGTAAAATAGAATCTCCCAACTTTCTTTGCTTGGTTTTGTAAAAATAGCATACGTTCCTTTTGCTAAAGTATCTTTTCCAAAAACGATTGCATCACTTGTCGTAAACAATGAATTTTCATTTGCACCTGTTCTCCATATTTCATCAAATGGAACAACATCACCAAAAACAACTCTTCCTTTTTTACCTGGACGAGAATATTTTACTTTTATATCTGTAACCCCTACTTTTTGTTCCAACTTAGCCGATGGGCTTGCTTTAGGAAACTGTACTTGTTGTGCAGAAGTTGAAAGTGAAACACCTGCTAATAAAACGATTGTTGTAATGATTGTTTTCATATTCTTATTTTCGCTTAAATTTTAAAACCCTAAATTAAACATTTAAATGCTTCATCAATCAAACTAATTTTTAATCAATTAGCTGTAAGAGTGCATCCCAAAATTCTTGTGTTGAATTATAACAGCCCTGCTCTATCAATTGGTGAATTTCTTCTTCTCTCGATTGAATGTATTTTTTCTCTGTTTTAAAACAAGTTAAGTGTGACGGTTCGTTCATTAATGCTGCATGTATCAATTCTGGTGTAGATAAATCTACCGTACCTCCTTTTTTGTTCAAGGAAATTAACTCCATTTTTTCTGGTAAACAATTGAAAACGATACACGATTCAGTACTTCTAAATTCTATGAATTTAATTTTTTCATATACTATTTGAAGGACTGTATCCGAAAATAACTCTACCAATTTCGTAGCTCTAGGCACGTCCGATTGATTCATTTCAATCCATTCTTCATTCGTAACGCCATTAGTAATCATAAAATGCTTGAAATCTTCATCAAAAATTTGCATTTCCTCCTTTGTCAAAATACGGTATTTCATAAGATAAAATAATTATTTTCCGTTCATTCCACAATCCGAACACTTGCCTTTCTTTCCAAAAAATTGTAAATAAACTTTTCTTATTAGGTAATAAGCTGCAGCAGAAAGGGTCAATATGATTAGTATATTCTGAATCATTTAACTCAATATTGAAAATGCTACAAATGCTCCTACATAAGCCAAAACTCCCATTACCAACATCTGAATGAGTGGCCATTTCCAACTTTTTGTTTCTCGTTTCACAACAGCTAACGTAGCCATGCATTGCATCGCATAAACATAAAAGACCATCAATGAAACGCCTGTTGCCAAAGTATATACTTTCGTACCATCTGCCCTGGTTTCATTCTTTAAATGCTGAATCAATGGTACGTTTTCTTCGCCATCATCGTGAACAGAATAGATCGTTGAAAGGGATCCCACAAAAACTTCTCGCGCTGCAAATGAAGTAATTAATGAAACACCTATTTTCCAATCGTAACCTATTGGCGCAATAATTGGCTCTATTTGCTGACCGATTAATCCAATGTATGAATTTTGAAGTTTCGTAGAAGCTACTTTTATTTCTTTCTCATCATCAGGTAATTGCTGGAAAGCTGGTTGTTTTTCTAATCGTGCCACCTCATCGTTCATTTTTGAACCTGGACCAAATGTTGCTAATCCCCATAAAAGAATCGATACAGCTAAAATTACTTTTCCAGCATCAAATACAAACACTTTGATTTTCTCTAAAACTGTTATGCCGACGTTGCCCCATCTTGGTGATTTGTAAGATGGTAATTCTAATAGCAAAAAACTTCGTTCTGTTGTTTCAATGAAAAATTTCATGATGGCCGCAATGACCAAAGCAGAAACTAATCCCAATGCATATAAAGCAAACAACACGAATCCTTGTAAATTGATAATACCAAATATTGTTTTAGAAGGTATCACTAAGGCAATCAGTAAGGTATACACAGGAATTCGTGCACTGCAACTCATTAAGGGAGCAACAAAAATGGTGATTAATCGCTCTTTCCAACTGCTGATGGTTCGAGTAGCCATTATTCCAGGAATAGCACAAGCTACGCTCGAAAGCAAAGGCACAACACTTTTGCCATTCAACCCTAAAGGACGCATCAAACGATCCATGATGAAAACTACTCTAGCTAAGTAGCCACTTTCTTCTAATATCGCAATAAAGAAAAACAACAATGCAATTTGAGGCACAAAAACAATTACCCCCCCTATTCCAGGTACAATGCCCTGACTGATTAAATCAAAAAACAAGCCTTGTGGCAATGAATTTTGTAGCCATTGACTAAAAGTAGAAAACGAACCATCAATCAAATCCATTGGAAAAGCCGCAAAAACATAAATCAACTGAAACAAGACTAACAGTATGAAAGAAAAAATAAGGTACCCCCAAATTGGATGCACGAGTATTTTATCAAATTTACTGCTTTTTGAAAATGATTCATCTAACTCTTTGCTTACAATCGATTGATTAATAACTGTTTGAATAGTTTCATAACGATCTAATGCTTCTTGCGATTGTTTTTCTAAATCATCTATCGGTACTAATTGATAGTCTTTTTCAACTGAACTTGTATAATTGGCTAAATTGAAACTTTCGATTGATTCTTTTAATCGATTGATTCCCAAACTAACACGTGCATTTGTTTCTACAATGGTTGCATCTGGAAAATGCTGTTGTAAAATTGAAACATCTATTTTTTTCCCTTTACGTTTGGCTACATCTGACATGTTTAAAACCAAGATAGAAGGAATTTTAAGATCGTATATTTGGGTGAATATAAATAAATTACGTTCTAAATTAGAAGCGTCTGTTATTACAATGGCTAAATCAGGAAAATCTACATTTTTTCTATCAGATAAAACATCGTAAACAACATTTTCATCTTTCGATCTTGGATACAAACTGTATGTCCCTGGAAAATCGATGATTTGATGCACTTGACCATCCGTCGTTTTAAAATCGCCTACTTTTTTATCTACGGTAACCCCTGGAAAATTACCAACATGCTGACGCATACCGGTCAACAAATTAAATATGGAACTCTTTCCTGTATTTGGGTTTCCTAAAAGGGCAATTTTCATAGAAGCAAATTTAGTGAGAATCTCTTACTCTTTTGCATCATTAACATTAATTAATCCCGCTTCGTCTAATCTCAATGAAAGAACATAACCTCCCAAATCGATAGCGATAGGATCTCCGAAAGGTGCTCTGAATAATACTTTCAACTTCTTACCAGCTATTAAACCCATCTCCATCAACTTCGGTTTTAGACTTGACTCCTGCAAATCTACCACCGTTACGATTGAACCTGGATTAATATATGAAAGTTGTTTCGACATACTTAGCAATCTATTTTCCAAAAGTACTAAGTTCAAAGTAGGAACACAATCCCTTTTTTGTGGTATTTTGATTGTTTTTATTTTTTAGAAATCCTCCCCCCTAACCCTTCCAATAAATCAAACTTAACGTCAAGCTAATCCTTCAACACAGATAGTCAGCCTTAGATACATTTTTCTGCTAAAAACACTCAGTCTGACAGGTATAATTCTTTCAATACATTTATCTGCTAAAAACACTCAGTCTGATAAGTAAACTTCATTCTTAGCCTTTGGAGGAAAATTCCTATTTCAACCATTAATTCATCAAACTTAATCTTATACTAAATCTAATCCTAAACCTCAATCTTAACCTCAACCTCAAACCTCACCCTCTCGGAAGCTCAACATAAAAAATCGTTCCTTCATTCGGTTGTGTGGTAAACCAAATACTACCTCGATGATTCTCTATGATTTGTTTCACCATCGCTAAACCTAAACCAGTTCCAGTTCCTTTTGTGGTGAAGTAAGGGACAAAAATTTTATCGCGTTTTTCTTCGTCGATGCCAATTCCGTTGTCAGCTATCGAAATCAGGTAATTGCCTTCATTTTGTTTGATGTAAACTTCGATGATTCCTTTACGATCAGAAGGAATGGATTGAATTGCATTTTTTATTAAGTTATTAAATACGCGCAGCATCAAATCTTTATCAGCAAGTACATTGCAAGTATGCACCGCCGATGTTAATGAAATTTCTATTTTCTCATCTTCTCTGAATACCTCTATGACATTTTCAACCAATGGTTTTAAGTCGAA
>CALPVI020000015.1 GCA_943326975.2 Actinomyces viscosus
ATAGACGATATGAGGGGTGTTGTGATTTCTTTCTTCCCATTCAGGATCTCTACCTTCTCCTAAATGTGCTCTACAAAGTTCTGGTCGAATAGTGCATTCTGTGGCTTCAGGAGCAGATTGAAAGCAAGGATAACAAAATCCTTCTCCGAAAGAGTTTTTGGTCTTTTTGCCACAGGCACTACAAAAGATATCGCCATTCCAAAACAAACGAATGTCTTTATTAATTAAAGAATTTATATCGATAGCATCATCTCCCAAGATTAGCGTGTATTTCACTTCATCTTGCAAATCGACCTTCATTTTGGATATAGTACCAGCCATTGGGATTTTGAATTTTGAATGTTAAATTTTGAATTTTGAATTAATTTAAAATCCAAAATCCATAATCCATAATCTAAAATTATTCCGGTAATATTTTCATCTTCTCAGCAAAGTGAAAACAATAGTCACGTAAATCTTCGCAAATATTTGTTTCTCCGGTAGCTTTTTCGAATGTATCAGCCATTGTAACAAGTGTTTGGTGGAAGAATTGTTTCATTTCTTCAATTGACATATCTTTTGTCCATAGATCAATTTTCATTGTGTTTTTTTCATTTTCATCCCACAATGAAAGTAACATTGCTTTTGCTGGTGACTTTTCAATACCTCCATCAGTTGCATTCCATTGCATTTTGATTGGTAAGTTGTTTTCGTTTAATCCTACTTTAATAGATATTTCAGATGTTTTTATAATTTGATCTTCCATAATATTTAATCTTCAATTTCGTATGCTTGTAATATTTCGTTGTAAGGTGTTTTGATAAGTTGTTCTAATGAAATGTCATTTTTGTCCATAAATTTTTGCACGATTCTCCAGCCAAGATATTGACCTAATCTATCAGGCCCTTTTTCGGGTAAGCCAATAGTAAAAGGTCCTTCTTTAAGCATATTAGCTTTATCTCTTTCATCATTTTTAAATAATAGTTTTTCATTGACTAAATATTTCCAATATGAAAGCTCATTTTCTTCCGCCCATTTGTAATCTTCAATTGAATATCGAATGATTTTATTTTTTGTTTCATTTGGAAAACATGCTTCTGTCAAATAAATAATTTTTCCCCATTGAATAATGCCATCTGCTAAATCTTTACTTTTTTCAGGGACATAATGCGTCATAATCCATGAACAAACAGCATCTCTCTCAAGGAATTGTTCGTCCATACCTTCTTTGATCCAAGTAAAAAACGATTGCTCTGGGAGTTCTTTAATTACATCGGCATTAGCACCTAGATATCTTTCTAGCCCAATTCCAATTTCATTTTCTGTACATGCAGCATTGGATTGAAATAGAGAGTTTAAGAAAACTACATTTTTTGGGATTTTTCCTTGTGGGAAATGAAATTTTAAATGTTTGAGAGCTTCAATAATATTGATTTTTTTAGATTCTAAATTTGAAAATTTCTCCTCAATTCTTTTTTCAACTCGCTTTATAAATTTATCGTTGGTGAAATCATGTATACTTCTTAAAAAAGCTGTGTCAGAGATTTTACCAATATTTAAACAATAGCCTAATTGGTAATCATAGATATCTGTGATTTCTTTCTCGAATTGATGGTGCAAACGAATTAATTCATTTGACTTAGAATGAACAAACGTAGAATCAAGATTAGTGAATTTTGTATCTAAATCAATCGAACTTACATCAATATCTAGCTTGTTTTCTGAGCAAGCATTTAGCATAAACCCAACAATCAACAAGAGTAAAATCTTTTTTAAAGTCATTATTATTATTAATATTGTATTCAAAATTAATCAATCGAACGGAAAAAGGATATTTCAAGCAAATTAAAATACAAAATTATTATGAAAAAGGTATTTGTTGGGTTACTGTTTATGACGCTATTTTCTTCTTTAATTGCTCAAGAGGCAGGGGATAAAAAAGTACAAGGAGGTTTGGTTTTTGGAGCAGGAATAAATATGTTAAAGCCTGGTACTAAATATATTACGAGTAATGGCGTAGGTTCAGACCTTACAGTTGGCATGAATTTGAATTACTCTTTTTCACCTTCAATTGCTTTTAGTACAGGCTTAGAGTTTGATTTTGAATCTATTAGAACAAAAGCAGGTTCTACACAATTGTATTATTATTTTAACGATACTGAAATTTACAACAAAGGAAAATATTTAAATGGTGATGGGGTTTATTCACCTACGGGAACATTGTTTAAAATGACAGAAAGAAAAGAGAAACCAATTTATTTGACTATTCCGACCATGTTAATGTTTAGAACAAAATTTATCGGTTATTTCAGGTATTTTGGGAAGTTTGGTCTAAGAAATAGTTTTTTATTGAGTAGTGAAATTAATGATAAAGGTTTTATAGATGGAGTTGAAAGTGATAATTTAAAAGTACGTTCATCTGTTAGAGACTTATCTATTTATAAGGGTTTTGTTGGAATAACAGGAGGAGCTGAATGGAATTTTTCAGGTTCTACATGTTTAGTAGCTGAGTTAGGTTATTATTACGGATTCGTAGATGTCAATAGAGGAAAAGCATTAACGGGTGATGATGAAAAGAATATGACCATTTTTAATGGTGTCGACGGAGTTTACACTTCTAGTAGCATTCCTTCAGGATTTTCAACTTTACCTTTCAGACAAAATCAATTGTTATTAAAGCTTTCTATTTTATTTTAATCTTTTGACTTTGGATACAAGTAAGGTTTCAGAATTTATAATTAATTGGTTAGATAAATATTTAACCAATTCAGGTGCAAAAAGTTTTATTGTTGGAATTTCAGGAGGTGTAGATTCAGCTTTAACATCTACATTATGTGCTAAAACAGGTCATAAAGTATATTTGATGACTATGCCAATTCGTCAGACTTCAGCAGAATATGATAGGGCTATTGAGCATATTGAAGATTTAAAAAAACGTTTTCCAAATGTAGAGGCTTTAGATATTGAATTGACAAATGTGTTTGAAAGTTTAGAAAAAACCTTTCCAGAAGAAACTGTATCAAATACGTTAGCAATGGCTAATACGCGCTCAAGATTACGAATGCTTACGTTGTATGCGATTGGTCAAACGCATGGAGCTATCGTAGTAGGAACAGGAAATAAAATTGAAGATTTTGGCGTTGGTTTTTACACGAAATATGGTGATGGTGGCGTTGATATAAGTCCGATTGCTGATTTGACAAAAACACAAGTTTGGGAATTAGCAAAATACAATCAAGTTGTAGATTCAATTGTTACTGCAAAACCAACGGATGGATTATGGGATGATGGGAAGAGTGATGAGGATATAATCGGAGCGTCTTATCCTGAACTAGAATGGGCAATGGATTTTAGCGGAGAAGAATTAGCATTGACTGAAAGGCAGAAAGAAGTTTTAGCCATTTACAGAAGATTAAATAGAATTAATCAGCACAAAATGAACCCAATACCGGTATGTATAATACCTGAATCATATAAATCAAATAAATAGAATGAAAATTAAATTATTAACCTTAGGTTTATTTTTGAATTTTGTTGTTTTCAAAAATTTTATAACCGCTCAGCAGGATTTTAATAAATTTAAAACCCTTCAATCAGTTGGTACCATACCAAACGATTTTTCTTCATTAACTTATCAAAAGATAAAGGAAGATTTGAAAACCCAAAAAGGAAATTTATCCAAATCGGAAGAGAAAATTTTCTTACAAGGAATCCATTATGGAATTGATGATATTTTACATTCCGGAATGGTAGTTTATGGCGATGAGGTTTCACTTTATGTGAAAAGTATTGTAGATAAACTATTAGTAAATGAGCCTGAGTTAAAATCAAAATTAAGATTTTACACTTTAAAAGCGAATGAATCAAATGCTTTTTCAACAGATCAAGGTATTGTTTTTGTTACTACTGGCTTAATTTCACAATTGACTAGTGAAGCTCAATTGGCTTTTGTATTAGGTCACGAAATTTCTCATTACACTGAAAAACATGTTGTTGAAACATTTGAATATAGAACAGAAAACACCAATAGCAATATCAAAGAATTAAGTATTTACTCTAAAGACAAAGAATTTGAAGCTGATAAATTAGGGTTAAAATGGTATAACAATGCAGGCTATTCGAAAGCTGAATTATTGCCTTCTTTTGATGTGTTAATGTATTCTTATTTGCCATTTGATGAAGTTGAGGTGCCTAATACCTACTTTAATACTTCAAGTCTTTTTGTTCCAGTATCTTTTTTTCCGTCTAAAAAATATCCGATAACAGCTATCGAAGATTACGATGACAGTAGAAGTTCACATCCGAATATTAAAAAGAGAAAAGAGCAAATAGAACAAGAAATTATCACCTATTCTAATTGGGGAGATGCAGTATTTCATTTTGGTCAAAAGAAGTTTGAGTACATAAGGAATATATGTCGTTTTGAAAGTATTAGAACGGATATTTTAGATGCTAGCTATGCGAATGCATTATATTCAATATTCATTTTGGAAAAGGAGTTTCCTAATTCTATTTACTTAAAAAGAATGAAGGCTCAAGTTTGGTTAGGTCTTGCTCAGTTTAAGAAAAATGGAAGTATAAATGAAACGGTTGAGAAAAATTCTGATTTAGAAGGTGAAATAGCATCGATTCATTATTTTATTAAAAAATTAAATAAAGATGGATTGTTTACCATTGCATTAAGAGAAATTTATGACTTAAAGCAAGAAACGAAAGATGATAAACAAATTTTGGCAATTTATAATTATCTTCTCAAAGAGTTAAGTTCTGTAAATCAATACAAACTAGATAATTTTTCTAAGAAATCTTTTTCAATTGCTGCAAATGAGGCAATTGAAAAACAAAATAAAAATGTCGTTATTGCAGATACAACTGTAAATAAGAAAGTTGGATCTAAATATGATAAAATCAAATCAAAAAAGAATATAGATAATCCCGACAATTTTGATTCAACTAAATTTTATCTATATGGTATTTCAGATATTATATCTGATTCATTATTTGTGCAAGATTTCAAAAAATACAAGGATGAGTTTGATGTCAAAGAGAAAAAACAAGAAGATTTTGACAAATTAACATATAAACAAAGAAATGCAATTGAAGAAAAGGAAGAGTTAGAACTTTTAAGTATCGGTGCACATGAAATGATTGTTGTTGAACCAATGGTATATAGTTATAAGCACGGAGTAGTTGATTTAATGAAATCAGAAAAGTTAAAACATGAATTTTCCACTGTAATAGAAAATGCTGCAGATGACGCAGGTATTGTTGCTTACTCGATTGATAGAGACCATTTAGAGGCTAAAGGAACTGTTGTTTATAATGAAAGAAGTACATTGTTTGCATTTATGACACAAGCTTCAAGAGATGATAATTTTAATATTTTCCCTGTAGATTATGAACAATTAGAAGAGATAAAAATAAATTATGGTACTGGAAAAGTTTTGTTTACTTGGATAGAACACCAATATTCTCCTCGAATTTCAGGAACTGCTATTTTCCTTTCAGTTTTTATCTATCCAATTTTGCCAATTTACATTCCTGTTGGGATTTTCTCTGGACATGATACAGATCTAAATGTTGTAGTTCTTGATATAGAAAAGGGGAGTGTTGAAGTTGGTTCAAGTTATTACTTTAAAGATACACCTAGAAAATTGCATTTGGGCGCTCATATGTTTAATGTATTTCAAAAATTAAAACAAAAAAAATCAACTAACATTTAATTATTTGACATGAAAATACTATTTGTAATTTTACTATTTGGAGTTTCTCTAAGTTTGAAAGCTCAAAAAAACTTGGACAATAAAGGTTTTTATGACGCTAAATTTTTCATCACTTTAGAAGGACAAGCAAACTCACCTTTAATTTATAATTTAAGAACAGCATCAACTTATCCAGAATATTCTAGGTTTGATAAAAATCTAAATGAAAAAAAAGATAAATTTAATTATGGTTTTAGAATTTCAGGTAATTATTTGATCAAAAGAAATACCGCTATTGGAATTGAAACAGGGTTTGATTATGCCTCTATTTACCCTCCAAAGAACTATACGGATGATTTACAATCTTCATCTATTTCTTTACTTTCAGAAGCTTTGGATATAAAAACATTTGTAATAATGCCGAAAATAGAATTGTCAACAAAAAACGCTTTATTACCTTTAGGTTTGAGTCATCAAATCGGTATTGGTATAGCTAAAACTTCTATTGTAGAGAAAAATTATAATTTTTTAGTGATTGATAATTATGGGAATAGTTTAGTTTATAACAGTATTTACAAAGATAAATTATATAATTACTCAAATAATTCTTTTAAAAATTATTTAGTTATGTATGCATTGTCAATGAGAACTGCCATAACAAAAAATATACTTATAAATTATGGTTTTAGATACACGTTCAACTTACCGGTTTCATCAAATGGTTTTTCTGAATCAGATGCACAATATTTCCTTCAGCAAAATACAATCTATGAATCAGTTAAAAAACAACGTTCTTCAAGCTTGATAAATTTTAATTTAGGCTTAACTTATGCCTTTTAATTTTAAATAGATTCTTCACAAAAAAGAAAAGCGAAACATTTAATGTTTCGCTTTTCTTTTTGTATTTAAATTTCTATTATTCTTCAGGTGCTAACCTTAGTACTATTCCATCAATTTCCTCTGTGATATGTATTTGACAACCTAAACGACTGTTTGGTTTAACAAAAAATGCTTGATCTAACATGTCCAACTCAGCATCTCCTTGTTCCGGAAGAGTTGTGTCTGATTCTAAATAACATTGACAAGTAGCACACATCGCCATACCCCCACATTCACCTTTTACAGGTAAATCATATGATTTACAAACTTCCATAATGTTCATGTTCATGTCTGTAGGTGCAATTAACTCATGTTTGATACCTTCTCTATCTATAATGTTTACAGTAATTTCGTTCATGTGCTTAATTTTAAGACAAAAATAGTTAGTTGTTTTTGATATGCAAATTATTCGATTAGTTATTGTAAATTCTCAAGTTTGAACTTCCGTCGAATGATGTTGCATATTGTCTTAGTCCAATATTCGAACCGCTCATTGGGGAACCGTCATTTAAAGAGAAAGTAGCACCAGAGCATGAATCTGAAAGCACTAAAAAATTATTTGGATCTGAAGTAAGTGGTTTTTTACAAGTTCCATTTGGGTCTTGTGGCGATTGTCTTTCAAAGGCAACAAAATCCATTTGACTTCTTCTGTATACAACAATACCTTTTACTCCGCCGTTTACATAACACCATCCTCCAACACCTGTAAGTGAAGAATAGGATGGTAAATTTATATTGATTGTTATATCAAAAGGAACACTAGGTATAGGGTTTTGATTACTTTTCTTATTACAACTAACAAATAGGATTGGAATAATAAGAACTAATAATCTATGTTTTAAGCTGGATAACATTATTTAATTTTTATCGTATTAAAAAATAAGCTTTAAGTACTTAGAGCAAATGTATGAAGTATAAAACGATTTTACATATTCTTTTATTGTTTCTATTCTATAATATAGTTAGTTGCGCAATTATTGCTGAACATAAAACACCTGAAACGGTAGAAGATGCTGTTAAGCAAAGGGAAGTATTGAAGAAAAAACGTATAAGGCAAGCAAGACGCGCCAATAAAAAACACATCAAAGAGTATTGGGCTAGTCAGACACCTGAAGTTAGAAAATCAATAAAGCGAAATGCTAAAAAACAAAAAAAGTTATTGAAACAAAGAAGAAAAATAAATAAACAAAATGAGAAGAAAAGAAAAGAATATGCGGATTAATCCAACATTAATAATTCTTCTGTTGCTTGTTCCCAAATTAACATTTCATTATCTAAATTAGTTTTAATCACTTCATATTCAGCCAAAATTTTATTTGCTTTTGACTCATCTGTGTAATCTAAATTGGCAATTACTACATCTAATTCTTTGATTTTTTTCTCAAAAGTTGAAATGTTTTCTTCTGCTTTTTTTACTTGGTTGTTTAATTGATTTTTTTTGCGCTTCTGCTCTTTTTGTTCTTCAAAAGAAAGTGCAACTTTTTCTTCTTTTACTACTACAACTTCCTCTTTAGTTGGAGTAGGTATTTGTTTTAGTGAATTAGAGGATAATTTACCATCTTCAGGTAACTCCATTTTTCTTTTTAAGAATTCTTGGACATCAAAATGATGAATTTTCAATGTTTTATCCTCGATGTCCCAAATACGATTTGTTAATCCTTCTAAGAATTCTCTATCATGTGATACTACAATAAAAGTCCCTTCGTAATTTAATAAAGCATTTTTTAGTACTTCTTTACTTTTAATATCTAAGTGATTGGTTGGCTCATCGAAAATTAGAAAGTTGGAAGGGCTTAGTAGTAGAAGGCATAACGCCAAACGAGCACGTTCTCCTCCTGATAATACACCTACTTTTTTGTCTACATCTTCTCCTGTAAATAAGAAAGCACCTAAAATACTTCTTAAGTCTTTCCTAACATCACCGATTGCGACATCGTCAACAGTTTCATAAATAGTTTTGTTTACATCTAATCCTTCAGCTTGATCTTGAGCGAAATAGGTGATTTGTACATTGTGACCATAATTCACAATCCCATCACCTTCGACTTTGTTCATGATTCGTTTAAGAAGTGTAGATTTACCCACGCCATTCGCGCCTAGTAATGCAATTTTTTCACCTCTACCAACAGTAAGGTTGATATCCTTAAAAAGTATCCTATCTCCATAGGTTTTACCCATATCGTGCATTTCTAGCACCCATTTTCCAGGTTGAACACTTAATGGAAAAGCAATTTTCATTCCTGATACAGAATCGTTTTCAATTTCAATACGTTCTGTTTTTTCTAATTTTTTAATCAAAGATTGAGCGAATGCTGCTTTGTTTTTCTTTGCTCTAAACTTATCTATTAATTCTTTTGTTTGTTTAATATCCTTGTCTTGTTGTTTTTTAGCATCACCAAGGCGTTCCAACTCTTCCTCACGAACTAGTTTGTATTTAGAGTATGCATATGGAAAATCTAATAAGCGACCTTGAGATATTTCTAACGTTCTTTTTGTTACGTTATCTAAGAATAAACGGTCGTGTGAGATAACAATGACAGCTCCTTCGAATCGTTGCAAGTAATTTTCTAACCAACTGATAGAAATGATATCCAAATGGTTGGTTGGCTCATCTAATAAAATGATGTCTGGCTGATTAACAAGAATTCTCGCTAATTCTGCTCTCATTTTCCAACCACCTGAAAAAGAATCTAATTTTTTTACAAAATCTTCATCAGTAAATCCTAATCCTTTTAAAGCAGAAGAAATTTTTTCCTCCCACATGAAGCCCTCATGCAAATTGAATTCGTGATTTAGATCGCTTAATTCATCTAATAATCCTAAGTATTCATCCGATTCATAATCAGTTCGTACTGTAATCGCATGATTAATTTCTTCGATACGGTGTTTTAAAGTGGTAAGAATTTCATTGGATTGATTTAAAAATTCAAACACAGTTAAATCTGTATCAATTTTTATATCTTGAGTCAAATAGCCGATATTAACATCTTTTGGTCGATGGACTTTTCCTTCAGAAGGATTATCTTTTCCTGAAATCAATTTTAATAAAGTAGATTTTCCGGCTCCATTTTTTCCAGCTAAACCTATTTTATCACCTTTATTGATTTGTACATTAATACCTTGAAACAAATACCCTTGCGGTAAATGAACGCCTAATTGCTCTAAATTAATCATAGTTCAAAGTTAGCAAAAGTTTTTTGTATTATAGCTGATATACATTGAGTTTCCCTGTGTTGTCAATTCATTTTTAATCATTCAAATAAAATTTAAATAGTTATATAAATGTTTGCAATAATTAAAATAAAAGTTAAAACAAGTATGATAGAGGAATTTTAATTTTCCTTAATTAACAATTCATATTGAAAAAGTTTGTAAATTATATTCAAATACAGACGATTACCTTCATAAATTTGATTCATGGCAGATATAGAGTCGATAATTGCATTAATAAACTTGATAGATGATCCGGATGAGGATATTTTTTCTCACGTAAGAGATCGTTTATTGCAATATGGTCCTGAGGCAATTCCTTATTTAGAGAATTCTTGGGAAGAAAAAGATTTTGGATTGTTGTTTCAAAATAGAATTGAAAATTTAATTCACGAAATTCAATTTGAAAACTCTAAAAATGAATTATTAAAATGGAAAAATTCTGATAATAAAACCTTATTGGAGGGTGCTATTTTAGTTGCAAAATACCAATATCCTGGATTGCATGAAGAAAAAGTATATGCTGAAATAGAGAGGATTCAAAAAGATATTTGGTTAGAAATCAATAATAAACAAACTGCCTTAGAAAAAGTTTATATCTTTAATAAAGTCATTTTTGATTTACATCACTTTCATGGTGATGCGAAACATTTTCATTCCCCACTAAATTCCTATATCAATACTGTATTAGAAACAAAAAAAGGAAATCCTTTGAGTTTAAGTATTATTTATAGTGTGATTGCTCAAAATTTAAATATTCCAATTTTCGGTATTAATTTACCAAATCATTTTGTGTTGGCTTATTTAGATGAATTTGGAGTTAAAAAATACATCTCGGAGGAAAATAAACACGGAGTATTGTTTTATATTAATCCCTTTTCAAAAGGAACTGTTTTTGATGAGAATGAGATTAAGTCTTTCTTATCAGGAATTAACCAACCTCATTTAAAAGAATATTTTGAACCTTGTTCTAATACAGCTATAATAAAAAGGATGCTTACAAACTTAATTTCTTCATTTCAAGAAGTGGGGAATTCAGAAAAAGTAAATGAATTACTAGAGCTAAGAGAATTATTGGAGGATTAAAACATCCTCCTTTTTATTTTATTTCCACTTCTAAGTCAAATTTCTTCAATTCTCTAAATAATTCATTACTTGGATCTACCTTTATCGTTTTTGAAGGCATTTTAACCTCCATTTTTTCTAAAGGATCATAAATTGTAAAATGCAAATTACATTTCCCTTCGTGTTGTAAAAATAATTTATTGAGATCTGAAATAAGTATTTGATCAATTGCTTTCGTAGAAATTTTCACATGAATACTATTAGCTCTAGTTTCTCTTAAGTTTGATAATAAATCAATCGAACTGATTACAAATTCTAGTTCATTTCTTCTTGGGGGAATTTCGATACGTCCTTTAATCGCTATGAAATTACCGGGTGAAACAAAATGTTTGAATTTCAAGAAGTTCTCTCGCCATAAGAATAATTTAAATGAATCAGCGTAATCCTCAATCTGAATCGTTCCAAATGGGTCGCCATTTTTTGTCATTCGATGCTCAGCTTCCGTAATTGTACAACCAATTAAGATGTCTTTGTTTTTATGGGTTTCCATATCATGTAACATACCGATATTACCATTACAAAACGAATCAATTTCGATTTGGTAATCATCTAAAGGATGTCCAGAAATAAAAATACCAACTACTTCTTTTTCACGATTTAATTTATAAATGCTTCCCCATTCTTCGGCTTTTGGAATTTCGGGTTCTGGCATTTTGGTCCCAGTAGCTTCTCCGAACATGGAAACTTGTGATGAATTTTCGCTTTCTTGAAAACTTGCACCAAAACGCATGACATTTTCTAAAAATAGTCTTCCATTTGAATCTTCTTTGAAATATTGAGCCCTATGAATGTTTTTAAAAGAATCAAAACCACCAGCATATGCTAAACTTTCAAATGCTTTTTTTGTACATAGACGAAGGTTAACTCTTTTTGAAAATTCAAAAATACTTGAATAGGGGCCATTTTCAGTTCTTTCTGAAATGATTGCCTCAACTGGCGCGCTACCTAAACCTTTAATTGCACCTAAGCCAAAACGGATTGCACCTTCTTTATTTACTGTAAAATGATAATTAGACTCATTAATATCTGGTCCTAATACAGGGACGCCCATTCGCTTACATTCTTCCATGAAGATTGTAACTTGCTTGATGTCGTTCATGTTATTACTCAATACTGAAGCCATGTATTCAGCAGGGTAATTCGCTTTTAAATAGGCTGTTTGATAAGCAATCCAGGCATAACATGTAGAGTGTGACTTGTTAAAAGCGTAAGATGCAAATGCCTCCCAGTCTTTCCAGATTTTTTCAAGTTTAACTGGATCGTGTCCCTTTTCGCTACCTCTCTCAATAAAAGCAGGTTTCATTTTATCCAAAACATCTTTCTGCTTTTTACCCATTGCTTTACGCAAAGTATCGGCATCACCTTTTGTAAATCCAGCTAATTTTTGAGATAAAAGCATTACCTGTTCTTGGTAAACAGTAATTCCGTATGTTTCTTTTAAATATTCTTCGCAGTCATCAACATCGTAAACAATTTGTTCAGTACCATGTTTACGCTTAATAAATGAGGGGATATATTCCAAAGGACCAGGTCTGTATAATGCATTCATGGCAATTAAATCGGCAAATACTGTCGGTTTAAGTTCACGCATGTATTTTTGCATTCCGGGTGACTCATATTGGAAGATACCAACAGTTTCACCGCGTTGGAATAATTCATAAGTTGCTGTATTATCAACTGGAAATTCATCTGGAACTAATTCAATTCCATGGCGTTCTCTTACGTTGTTAACAGCATATTTTATTAAGGTTAATGTTTTTAACCCTAAAAAGTCCATTTTTAGAAGACCTGCAGATTCAGCAACTGAGTTATCGTACTGAGTACAATACATTTCAGAATCTTTTGCTAATGCAACAGGAACGTAGTCAGTAATATCTCCTGGAGTTATAATTACTCCACAAGCGTGTATACCTGTATTACGAACAGAACCTTCAATTTTTCTAGCTTGATTTAGAACTTTACTTGTTAAATCGATACCATTTGAAATTTCTTTCAGTTCTTTCGCTTTATTTATTTCATCTTGATTGTTTTTTAATTTATCAGCTAATTCAGAGTCACTTAATTTGAATAATTTAGATAAAGAAATATCTGGAACTAATTTAGCAACACGATCAGCATCAGAAAGAGGTAAGTCCATTACACGAGCAGCATCACGGATAGATGATTTTGCTGCCATTGTTCCATAAGTGATAATTTGAGCAACTTGATTTGCTCCGTATTTTTGAATTACCCAATCAATTACTTTTCCACGTCCTTCATCATCGAAATCAATATCAATATCAGGCATCGATACACGATCAGGGTTCAAAAAACGCTCAAATAGTAAGTCGTATTTAATTGGATCTACGTTTGTAATCCCTGTACAATAGGCAACAGCTGAGCCTGCAGCAGATCCACGACCGGGTCCTACAGAAACACCCATTTCTCGAGCAGCATTACAAAAATCTTGCACAATTAAGAAATAGCCAGGATATCCTGTTTTAGCAACTGTAGCTAATTCGAAATCAATCCGTTCTCTTATCTCATCTGTTATTTCTGTATATCTTTTATTTGCTCCTTCATATGTAAGGTGACGCAAGTAATTGTTTTCACCTCGTTTACCGCCATCTTCTTCATCTAAAGGGTCTTTGAATTCTTCAGGTATATCAAAGGCAGGTAAAAGTACATCTCGAGCTAAACCGTATTGCTCACATTTGCCAATGATTTCTTGAATTGATTCTATTGCTTCAGGTAGGTCTAAAAATAATTCTTTCATTTCATCAGCTGTCTTGAAATAATATTCTTCATTTTCAAGACCAAATCGATATCCTCTTCCTCTACCTTTTGGTGTAGAAACTAATTCATTGTCTTTAACGCAAAGTAAAACATCATGAGAAGCTGAATCACTTTTGTCCAAGTAAAAAGTATTGTTAGAAGCTACTAATGAAATTTCATTCTTTTTAGCAAGTCTTACTAAAGCTTCATTGACACGATTTTCATCATCTTGGCCATGACGCATTATTTCTACATACAGGTCTTTTCCAAAAATCGATTTCCACCAAAGTAATGCTTCTTCAGCTTGGTTTTCACCCAAGTTCAAAATCATATTCGGAACTTCACCATAAAGGTTACCTGTTAAAACAATAAGGTCTTCATGGTATTTTTCAATTGCATTTTTATCAATACGAGGAACATAATAAAATCCTTTTGTGTAAGCTATAGAAGCTAATTTGATAAGATTTTGATAACCTTTTTTGTTTTTTGCAAGGATAACAATTTGATAACCATTGTCTTTGTTTTTTTTATCTGTTAAATCTTTACAAACATAAAATTCGCAACCAATAATAGGTATGATTTCATTTTTATCAAATGGAACTCCTTCTTCTTCTGCTTTTGCTTTCTCAGCTTTGATACCTTTATTGTATCCTGCAATTGCTTTTTCGAAATGGAAAGCCGCCATCATATTGCCTGAATCAGTCAAAGCAACAGCAGGCATGTTTAATTCTCCTGTTTTAGCTACAATTGCATTGACATTAATTGTAGATTGTAAAATAGAGAATTGTGTATGATTATGTAAGTGAGCGAAAGGAACATTAGCC
>CALPVI020000016.1 GCA_943326975.2 Actinomyces viscosus
CTAAAGAAGATGTTTTAGCAATGGCTAAAAAATACTTTACTGCTCAAAATTGTAATATAGTAGTTGTTGGAAATGAAGATGTTCTTCCAAAATTAACTGTATTTGATTCTGATAAAAACATTGAGAAATGGGATGCTTTTGGAGAGCCTGTAAAAGAAATGAAGAAAGCTGATATCACAAAAGAGCAATTAATAGAAAAATTTGTTTTAGCTACAACTCAAACTTCTTCTTTAAAAGCAGCTAATAAGAAAATTAAAAAGATAAAATTCTACGAAGAAATTTCAGAATTAACTATTCCTCAGGCTCCATTCCCTATTGCATCAACAAGAATTTGGGGTAACCCAAACATTGAAGCTGTAAAAATTGAAGCACAAGGTATGACATTCCAAAAATCTTACTTTGATGGAAAAACTGGTGCTACTACTTCAATCCAAGAAGGAAAGAAAGAGTTAAGCGCTGACGAAATTGCTTCAAAAAGTAAATCAAAAGGATTATTTCCAGAATTAAATTATAAGAAAAATGGTATGTCTTATGAATTAATTGGAATAGAAACTATTGATGGTAAAGATGCTTATGTAGTAAAATTAAATGATGGAAAAACAGAAGCATTTGATTATTATGATGCAAAATCATTCTTTAAAATTAAAAGTACTAAAATTGAAAAAAATGAAAATGATGTCTTTGAAGTAGTTTCAAACTATTCAGAATTTAAAGATGTAAACGGAATTTTATTCCCTTTTCAGATGAATATATTACAAGGAGAAGGTTCTTTTGATATTAAAGTAACTTCTATTACAATTAAAGATAAAGTTGACTTAAAATCTTTCATGTAACAAAATATTTTTTTTACTTTTACAGCGTCTTTAGAAATAGAGACGCTTTTTTGTTTCATAACGAAATTAATTGAAAAATGATAAGGAATTTCTTCCTAATTTGTACAGTTTTAATTTGTCTGCTATCAAAACTGAATGCACAAGAATTGTATACAGTTTCATTTTATTTCAATACAAATGAAACAACACCTATACCAGAATCACAAAAAGCTTTAGATACTTTAAATCTATTTCTTCAAAACAATCCAAACGTAATAATTAAGGAAATTAATAGTTACAGTAGTAAAGATGGGAAAATCGAAATTAATCAAACAATATCATCTAGTAGATTAAACACTATTGCCTCAAATATAAATCCAACGACAAAAATCGAAGCAAAAAATGCATTAGGTATTAACTACCCTAAAAATTTAATATATCCTATTTCAAATTACAATAAATGGAGAAGAGTTGATGTCATTTACAAATATGATTCAACATTTATATCAAATACAGAAAAATTTATTTCTACCGAAACTAAAACAGATACTACATTAATTCAAAATACTTCTAGTGAAGAAGAGGACTATACAAAAAAAGTAATAGAAAAAGGTACAGTTTTTCAAATTGAATTGAATATTCAATTTTTTGATGGCACTGCTAATTTAACTGCTAATTCTTTTAGTGAAATTGATAAATTAGCTGATTTTTTACTGAAGAATGAGCCTTTACAGGCTTTTATTCGTGGACATGTATGTTGTGGAAAAGCAATGAAATTATCGAAACAACGTGCTAAAATTGTTTACAAGGAATTAGTAAAACGTGGTGTAACCAAAAAAAGGCTTAAATATCATGGTTATAGTAATAACTTACCCCTAGTAACGCCTGAAAAAACTGAAATTGACAGAAGAAAAAATAGAAGAGTAGATATTATTTTCTCAACCAAAGATTAACCAATCTTTTTCATAAACAATTTCGTATAGATCTTCATAACATTCAATCATATCCTTTATTTTAAGTATTTCTGGATATTGCTCTGCAACAAAAGAATAGGTATATATTTTAGATCCAACTCTCTGCTTTTCATTAAAATGACGGTCATCTATAATTTCATACATCGACTTTCCGTTACTTAATCTTCTATATTGAGGATATTCCATGAATTAAAGATTGCCCATTGGAGTTTTAGTAGCTTTCCTTCCATCACATTTTCTTGAAGTTGCGCAACTAGTTACCATTAGACTTAATAATAATACTACGACTGATATTAATTTTAAATTTTTCATAATGCTCTCTTTATCATTAAAACGTAAAACATGTTTAATGATAACAAAAAAGACCCATACAGTGAGTTTTCTGAAGCTCAGAAAACACGATTGAGGTAACCTTTAACCTTTGTAATCCACTGATAGTAAACTATCCGAAAACGGTGTGGCCCGCCATTGGTTAAAAAAGACTCCCTTTTATTGTTATAAGTATTAGCTTCAAGAGTATCTGTATGGGCTCCCATAAGGGATAAGGTCGCTGCACCAACTCTGTGGTTGTACCTCTAATACAAAAATAATAAAATATCGAATTCTATCTATAAAGAATCTTTCTTATCATTTAAAAAAGCCTTTATTTTTAATTTTAATGAAGCAATTTCATCATCTTTCGTTTTGTTCTTTTTAAAACTATACAATGATGAAACAATATATCCAGTTATAAAAGCAACGAGGATAATTATTGTAATCGGAACTTTATAAGAAAAAAAGATAAAATCAACTTCAATTTTATCCATATTTTGAAACGCAAAAATCAACAATAACAATATTGAGATCAAACTCAATATTAATTTTACACGTTTGAAAGTATTTAAACTTAACCAATACTCTTTCATATTATTTAATTTGTATCCTAAAATAGTCATTTTTTTAAATCTTTATACTTAAATCATTGAGTTTTATTGATAAATCCATATCTTTGCATCACTTTTAAAAAACAGCATGGCAACAACAGCGGATATTAAAAACGGATTGTGTATCAAACACAACGATAAGTTATTTCAAATTATTGAATTTCAACATGTAAAACCTGGAAAAGGTCCAGCTTTTGTACGTACAAAAATGCGTCAAATTGAAAGCGGTAAAGTATTAGACAATACTTTTTCTGCAGGTCACAAAATTGAAATTGTAAGAATTGAAAACAGAGAATATCAATATTTATATCAAGAGGGTGAAAATTTCATTTTCATGAACAATGAATCTTTTGAACAAGTAGATATACCTGCTAAAATGATTGAAAAACCAGGTTTCTTGTTAGAAGGTATGACTTGTAATATTTTATTTCATGCTGAAGAGGAATTGCCATTAGTAATTGAATTACCAATGCATATCATTTCTGAAGTTACATATACTGAACCAGGAGTAAAAGGAGATACTGCAACAAACTCAATGAAGCCTGCTACTATTGCAACAGGAGCTGAGATTAAAGTTCCATTATTCATCGATATGGGTGAGGTTATTAAAATCGATACTCGTACGGGTGTTTATGTAGAGAGAGTTAAAAAATAATTTTATATCAATTCTTTAAAAAAAATAGTTGGCCTCTTGTCAACTATTTTTTTTTTTGAAACAACTTTTTTCAAATAGACTATTAAAAACTATCGAACAAAAACCCACTCTGTATCACTTGAAGCATTTACATCAAACGAATAACCATCTCCTGTATATAACTTCAATTCCTCTTCCGATTTTAAATCATTCTCAATGATATATCGAGCCATTGCTCCTCTTTGATGTTTAGCATACATCATAATTGTTTTAAATTCTCCATTTTTAAAATCCTTAAAAACTGGAGTAATAACTTTTGATTTTAAAACCTTAAGATCAACAGCTTTGAAATATTCTGTTGAAGCCAAATTTATTACTACTTCTCCTGGTTCTAATTCCTGATTTAAATTTTGAGCAATTTTATTTCCCCAGAAAACATATAAATTTTTAATTTTAGGAGTTATTTCCCATTTTGTACCCATTTCTAAACGATAAGGATAGATTAAATCCAAAGGTTTTAAAATACCATATAAACCAGAAAGTATTCGTAAATGTTTATTTGCTTTCTCTAACAAATCTTGATTCATTGACCAAGCATCAAATCCTTTGTATGCTTCACCATTAAAACCTGCAATACAAGGAAAATTATACTCTGATCTATCATTTGGTAACTGCCAACTCTTATATCGTTGCACATTTAATTCAGCTAAATCTGTTGAAATATGCATCATCTTCTCCAAATCTTTCACTTTGAATTTCTTCATTTTTTTCGCTAAAGAATCTGCTTCTTTAAGAAAATTTGCTGTTGAAAAAATTTCAGAACACAAAGGTCTATACTCGATTGATTTTGCAGGAGATATAACAATTTTCATCGTTTCAATTATATTAATAGTGTTACAAATTTAAACAAAAAAAAGTGGACTCTCGCCCACTTCTAAATCTTTAAAATAACCTTACAATTAATTTAAGCTATTTAATTTTGTAATAAATTCTAAAGCTGATTCTTCAATTTTTGAATTAATTGGAGCAAAGTCTTTTTTCGTTTTTGCTTTGTTAATTTCAGCTAAAATAGCATCTTGAAAATCCGCAGCTTCTGTAATAATTACATTCGTTTTTTCAGCTTTATTTTCATCAAATAATTGAATTGTAAAACATTCTTCAACGATATCAAAAACCATATTGTTTAAGGCTTTTTTTAAATATTTTCTACTTGCCATTTTATATTAATTAAGTATATATACAAATTTAAGAATATAAAGGATTGAAAACAAATTAATTTTCAATCCTTTAGCATTATCTAATTATTAAGCTTGTGCTTCTTCTTTTTTCTCTGGTTTTGGTAATAAAACTTTACGAGATAATTTCCATTTTTTAGTTTTTGGATCTTTACCAACTACTTTGAATCGAATTAAATCTCCTTCTTTTACTAAACCATCTAATTTTTCTGTTTTTTCCCAAGCATACTCAGAAATATGGATCAAACCATCTGTTCCTGGTAAAATCTCAACGAAACAACCATACGCTTGAATAGATTTAACTTTTCCATCGTATTCCATTCCTTCTTCAACAGTTGGAGGGAAAGCGATTAATTTAATTCTTTTCAATGCTTCAGCCATATCATCTCCGTTATTAGAAACAACCTGAACCTTACCTTCACCTGTTTCAATTTCTTCAATTGTAATAACAGTGTTAGTTTCTTTTTGCATTGCTTGAATAATTTTACCTCCAGGTCCGATAATTGCTCCAATCATATCATTCGGAACAATTAACATCTCAATTCTTGGTGTTTGAGGTTTTAACTCTTTATTCGGAGTAGCAATAGTTTCAACAATCTTCTCTAAGATGTGTAAACGACCTTGTTTTGCTTGATCTAAAGCTTGAGTTAATACTTCATATGATAAACCATCAACTTTGATATCCATCTGACATGCAGTGATTCCTTTAGATGTACCAGTTACTTTGAAATCCATATCTCCTAAATGATCTTCATCACCTAAGATATCTGATAACACGCAAAATGCTCCCGTCTCATCTGTAATCAATCCCATAGCAATACCTGAAACTGGTGCTTTAATTTGAACACCACCATCCATTAAAGCTAAAGTACCTGCACAAACAGTTGCCATAGAAGATGAACCATTTGATTCTAAAATATCAGAAACCAAACGAATAGTATATGGGTTATTATCTGGTAAAACATTTTTCAATGCTCTTAATGCTAAATTACCATGTCCTACCTCTCTTCTTGAAGTTCCTCTTAAAGGTTTTGCTTCACCTGTTGAGAATGGAGGGAAATTATAATGTAACATAAATGTTTCAGTACCTCTAAAAGTAGCACCATCTAATAATTGCTCATCCATTTTACCACCTAAAGTTAAAGTAGTTAATGATTGAGTTTCACCTCTTGTAAATACAGCTGAACCATGAACCATAGGTAAATAATCAACCTCAGCCCAAATTGGTCTGATCTCTTCAAATTTACGTCCATCTAAACGTTTTCTTTCATGTAACATTACATAACGAACCGCTTTTTTCTTGATTTCACTATAATAAGTTGAAATTAACCCACCTTTTTCTGCTAATTCTTCTTCTGTAAATGAAGCTTTTAATTCAGCTTTAATTACTTCAAACAATTCTGTTCTCGTTGCTTTTGAAGCGATTCCTTGACGAGCAACTTCTCTACATTTTTCTTCAGCGAAAGCATAAACTCTTGCTCTTAATTCCTCATCATGTGTTTCATGAGAATATTCTCTTTTAGGATATGCTGTTGGAATTTCAGCAGCTAAATCCAATTGGAATTGACATTGTTGCTTAATTGATTCGTGAGCTAATTTAATTGCTTCAACCATTTCAGCTTCAGAAATTTCTAACATCTCACCTTCCAACATTACGATATCTTTTGCCGAACCAGCAATCATAACATCCATATCTGAAACTTTCATTTCAGCATATGTTGGATTGATAATAAATTTACCATCTACACGACCAATTCTTACTTCAGACATTGGACCATTAAATGGAATGTTTGAAACTGCAATTGCAGCTGATGCAGCAAAACCTGCTAAAACATCAGGATTGTTTACTCCATCAAATGATAACAATTGAATCATCACCTGAACTTCTGCATGATAATCATCTGGGAAAAGTGGACGTAAAGCTCTATCAACTAAACGCATTATTAACACTTCACCATCAGAAGGTCTTGCTTCTCTTCTTAAAAATCCTCCTGGGATTCTTCCTGCTGCTGAGAATTTCTCTCTGTAATCTACCGTTAACGGTAAAAAATCTACTCCCTCTTTCGCTTCAGGTGTAGAAACAACAGTTGCCAACAACATTGTGTCTCCCATTCTAACAACAACAGATCCATCGGCCTGTTTTGCTAACTTTCCAGTCTCAACTGAAATCTCTTTACCATCTACTACGATAGATTTTCTGATTCCTATATTCATATTTAAACTATTTCAACTTAAAAATTTATACCTTATTAAAAAAGAAAGGCACTCGAACTAAACTTCGACTGCCCCCTCTTTTAAATCTATGTAACGTTAATTAACGACGTAATCCTAATTCTTTAACGATAGCACGGTATCTTTCGATATCAATTTGTTTTAAGTAATCTAATAAACTTCTACGTTTACCTACTAACAATTGAAGTGCTCTTTGAGTACCGTAATCTTTACGATTTTTTTTCAAATGCTCAGTTAAATGGTTAATTCTAAAGCTAAATAATGCAATTTGTGCTTCAGATGAACCTGTGTTTGTTTCACTACCACCGTGTTTAGCGAAAATTTCTTTTTTTACTTCTGTTGTTAAATACATTCCAATATTATTTTAATCATTATTATGTAGCCATCCTAACTTTTAGGAATTGACGTTGCAAATATAGCTATTTTTTTTTTACAACTTTAAATATTTTATACTTTTTATCCTAATTTCTAAAAAACTTTAGTGATTTCCCAATCGTTTCTTTTAAATGAGTTCTTTCTACAATGTAATCCAGGAAACCATGTTCTAAAACAAATTCAGAAGTTTGGAAGCCATCTGGTAAATCTCTTCCTATTGTTTCTCTTACAACCCTTGGACCAGCAAAAGCAATCAAAGCATCAGGTTCAGCGATATTCAAATCGCCTAACATAGCAAAAGATGCTGTAACACCACCTGTTGTTGGATCTGTTAAAAATGAAATGTAAGGTAATTTCGCTTCAGCTAACTGACCTAATTTACCAGAAACTTTAGCCATTTGCATCAATGAAAATCCAGCTTCCATCATTCTTGCCCCTCCTGATTTAGAGATGATCATAAATGGAGCTTTAATTTTGATAGCTTCATCAATTGCTCTTGCAATTTTCTCCCCCATAACTGAACCTAAAGAACCACCTATAAATGAAAAATCCATTGCCGCAACAACAAAATCATGTCCGTCTAACTTTCCTACAACTGTTCTAATCGCATCAGTTAAACCAGTAACTTTTTGAGTAGCTTTAATTCTATCAGTGTATTTTTTAGTATCCTCAAAATTTAATGGATCACCTGATTCTAAAGAAGCATTTAATTCAGTATATTTTCCTTCGTCAAATAATATTTTAAAATACTGTTCTGAACCAATTTTTTCATGATGAGAGCATCTATCACAAACCCATGAATTTTTAACTAAATCTTCAACAGTAAATAACGTTTTACAATTTGAACATTTCTGCCAAATACCTTCTGGAGTTTCTTTTTTCTCACTAGTTGAAGTTGTAATACCTTCTTTATTTCTTTTAAACCAACTCATATCTTCGTCGTATCTTCCAATATCCATTTCAGTAAGAATTAAAGTGTATTAATATTATTTAAATCTGAAAATGCTTGCTCTAAACGTTTAACAAATGTTAACTCACCATCACGCATCCATTTTCTTGGATCATAGTATTTCTTGTTTGGTAAATCTTCCCCTTCTGGGTTACCAATTTGAGTTTTTAAGTATTCTACATTATTAACAATATAATCTCTTACACCTTCTGTAAAAGCAAATTGTAAATCTGTATCAATATTCATTTTAATTACTCCATAGCTGATTGCCTCACGAATTTCCTCTAGGGTAGAACCTGAACCTCCGTGAAAAACAAAATTTACTGGATTAACCCCTGTATTAAATTTCTCTTGAACATAAACTTGAGAGTTTTTTAAAATCTTAGGAGTTAATTTTACATTACCTGGTTTATAGACACCATGAACATTTCCAAAAGCAGCAGCAATTGTAAAACGATTACTTATTTTAGATAATTCTTCATAAGCATAAGCAACTTCTGCAGGTTGAGTATATAATTTAGAGCTATCAACATCAGAATTATCAACTCCGTCTTCTTCACCACCTGTAATACCTAACTCTATTTCTAAAGTCATTCCAATTTTACTCATTCTCTCTAAATACTTTTTAGAGATTTCAATATTTTCTTCGATTGGCTCTTCTGATAAGTCAATCATGTGTGAACTATATAAAGGTTTTCCTGTCTCAGCAAAAAACTTCTCTCCTGCATCTAATAAACCATCAATCCACGGTAATAATTTTTTAGCACAGTGATCCGTATGTAAAATAACTGGAATACCATATGCTTCAGCTAACGTATGAACATGAATTGCTCCAGCAACAGCACCAGCGATAGCAGCTTTTTCATTTTCATTTGATAATGACTTCCCTGCATTATATAAAGCACCTCCATTAGAAAACTGAATAATCACTGGAGAATTTACTTTAGCTGCTGTTTCCATCACAGCGTTTACAGAACTTGATCCCGTAACGTTTACAGCTGGTAATGCAAACCCTTTTTCTTTTGCATATCTGAATATCTCTTGTACCATATCACCAGAAGCAACGCCTGGTTTAATCGAATGAAGCATATCTTAACTTTTTTATTTAGCTTGCAAATATAATAATTTATTTACTGAAGTTTTATATTTTTTTATTGTGAAATTACTTTCTAAACAACTTCAAATCAAAAAAAAAGCTACCAAGTAAACTTGATAGCTTTTTGATATAAATTGTAATTTGGTATTAAACCAAACCTTGATCAATCATCGAATCAGCAACTTTTACGAAACCAGCAATATTTGCACCTTTTACGTAATCAATTGTTCCATCTTCTCTTTTTCCGAATTTTACACATGCCTCGTGAATAGAAACCATAATTCCGTGTAATTTACCGTCAACTTCTTCAGCTGTCCATGACAAACGTAAAGAATTTTGAGACATCTCTAAACCTGAAGTAGCAACACCTCCAGCATTAGATGCTTTTCCTGGTGAAAACAAAACTCTTGCAGCATCGAAAGCAGCTATAGCTTCTGGTGTAGAAGGCATATTAGCTCCTTCTGCAACAGCAATAACACCATTTGCAATTAAAACTTTCGCCTCTTCTCCATTTAATTCATTTTGAGTAGCACATGGTAAAGCAATATCAACTTTAACTTCCCATGGACGTTTACCTGCAACAAATTTAGCTGTTGGGTATTTTGCAACGTACTCAGAAATACGACCTCTTTTTTCGTTTTTCAATTCCATTACAAATGCTAATTTACCTGCATCAATACCAGCTTCATCATAGATGTAACCTTCTGAATCAGATAAAGTAACAACTTTAGCTCCTAATTGAGTAGCTTTTTCACAAGCATATTGAGCAACGTTTCCAGAACCAGAAACAGCAACAACTTTACCTTGGAAAGAATCTCCTTTAGTAGCTAACATTTCTTTTGCGAAATAAACAGTACCATAACCTGTAGCTTCTGGACGGATTAATGAACCACCCCAGTTACGTGCTTTACCAGTTAAAACACCTGTAAACTCGTTACGAATTCTTTTATATTGACCAAACATGTAACCAATCTCACGACCACCAACACCGATATCACCAGCAGGCACATCTGTATCAGCTCCAATATGACGAGATAATTCAGTCATGAAAGATTGACAAAATTTCATTACTTCATTGTCTGATTTCCCTTTAGGGTCAAAATCAGAACCTCCTTTACCACCACCCATTGGCAATGTAGTTAAAGAATTTTTGAAGATTTGCTCAAAACCTAAGAATTTCAAAATAGATAAGTTTACAGAAGGATGGAAACGTAAACCACCTTTATAAGGTCCGATTGCAGAATTAAACTCAACTCTGTATCCTCTGTTAACTTGAATTTCTCCTTTATCATCTAACCATGGAACTCTAAAAATAATTGTTCTTTCTGGCTCAACAATTCTATCAAGAATCTTTGCAGCTTTGTACTTTGGTGTTTCTTCGATTACAGGAATTACTGCTTCAGCAACTTCGTGAACCGCTTGAATGAATTCTTTCTCATGACCGTTAGTAGCTTTCACTTTTTCCATGAATGCATCAATCTGAGCTTGATATTTATTTGACATGTCTTATGAGTTTAATATAAACAGGGCAAATGTAAAAAAAAAATAAATCAGAATTAGAAATAAATAATCCAGTTCAACCTTTTTTATCAACAGCTTTTTGTTTTTATTTAATCATTAGAAAAGAATATAAAAATATATCTTTGAAAAGTATTTAATTTTAAAACTATATGAAAAAGACGATTATCCCTTTTATATTATTACAAACACTTTTTATTACTTCTTGCTCAGAATTAGAAACTGTTGTAAATTCATTACCAACTAATATTTCTACTCAACCTTCAAAACCTCAATTAACAAACGCTGAAGTTGTTTCGGGTTTAAAAGAAGCTCTTCAAGTCGGGATAAAAAACTCAGTTAATCTTACTTCTGTAGCTGATGGATTTTTAAATAATGCTTCTATTCGATTACCATTCCCAGAGGATGCAATGAAAGTAAAGCAAAAAGCATTAGATTGGGGGCTTACGTCCCAAGTAGAAAAGTTTGAAACAACTTTGAATCATGCTGCGGAAGAGGCCACAAAAGAAGCTTTACCGATATTTATAAATGCAATTACAAATATGAGTCTCCAGGATGGCTTTACTATTTTAAAAGGTGGAGATGGTGCAGCAACTAAATTTCTAAAAGACAACACCACAACACAATTAGTTGAAGCATTTTCACCGAAAGTAAAAGATGCAATTGCTAAAGTTAAATTGACTGAATATTGGAATCCAATTATTACAAAATACAACGCTGCTATGAAAGTATCGGGTGGAGAAAAAATAAATCCAGATTTAAATGCTTATGTAACTGAAAAAGCAATTAAAGGTTTATTTTTTATGGTTGAACAAGAAGAAAATAAAATACGTCAAAATCCAGCTGCAAGAGTTACTGATTTATTAGCTAAAGTATTTGGAAGTATTTAAAATAATCAATAAATTAAAAAAAGAAAAGCCGATTTTTATATAAAATCGGCTTTTTAAATTATAAAAACTTACAATTAGTTTTTCTCTTTTTTCTTGTCAGCTGCACAACATTTTTTCTCTTTACCTTCTTCTTTAGAACAAGACTTACCTTCCTTATCTTTTTTACAACAAGCCTTTTTATCCTTATCTTTTTTCTTTTCGTCTTGTTTTACAACTGAAACAACATCTGTTCCGTTAACTGCTGCAAAAGAATTCAAAGAAATCGATCCTGTAAAAGCTACTAATGCTATCGCTACAAATAAATTTTTCATACTACTACTTTTTTTTATTATTTACAATTAACTTTTTAATTAGTTCAAGTTACCTATTTTAGTAATACGGCCTTTAACAACATCTCCAATTTTAACATTTATTGTAGAATTTAATGGTAAAAAGATATCTATTCTAGAACCAAACTTAATAAATCCATATTCTTCTCCTGTAGTAACCTTTTGATTAGGCTCTACATAGTAACAAATTCTTCTGGCAACAGCTCCAGCAATCTGTCTAAACAAAACCTCTTGCCCTGTTGAATGTTCAGTAACCACAGTAGTTCTTTCATTATCTGTACTGCTTTTAGGATGCCAAGCAACTAAAAATAAACCTTTATGATATTTGACATATTTGATAATACCAGAAATCGGATTGTAATTTGCATGCACATTTAAAGGTGACATAAATACCGAAACTTGAATTCTCTTATCTTTGAAATATTCTGTTTCCTCTACTTCCTCAATAACGACAACCTTCCCATCAGCCGGACATATAATATCATTTTCCTCAAAAACACAAGTAATATTAGGTATTCTAAAAAATTGAACAACTAAATACAACATTACAAGCTCACCAATACTCAACAATGCATATAACCAAAACCAACCTAAAGATTGATATAAAAAATAATTCCCTAAATGAATTGCTGACAATAATAGGACAGCAATTGTAATAATTAAATAACCTTCTCTGTGAATTTTCATTTGTTAAATTTTATTTTCAAAAATAAGTATAAATAATAAACCAAGTATAAAAAAATGGTATTGTATAAATTGTTGCATCAAAACGATCCAATATCCCACCATGACCTGGCAATATTGTTCCTGAATCTTTAATATTCAATGTTCGTTTAAATAAGGATTCTAATAAATCTCCAAGAATCGCTGAAGGAGCTACCAAAATAGCAGCAATCAACCAAAAACCTAAATCATTTTGACTTGACCAAAAACTAATAAAATAAGCAACTAATAATGTAAAAACTATCCCTCCAATAGTTCCTTCCCAAGTTTTCTTTGGTGATATACGTTCAAACAACTTTGTTTTTCCAAAAAACCTACCTGATAAATAAGCAAATGAATCGTTTGTCCAGATAAGTAACAACATACCTATTACATATGGGTGTTCATGAGAACTTTGTTTGGATAAAAGAATAATGATAGAAAATGGTATAACTAAATATATAAAACCCAAAGTAACAATCCCGATATTAAAAATTGGATTTTCTTTTTTTCTCCATAGTTCTGTCAAAATTGAAATAAAAATGATTGGTAGAACCAAAACTACAACTTGAGGTTTAATCGATGGAAATAACGATAAACCAAAAATTAAAAATGTCGAAAAAAGTAAAAGTGAATTTATTGATCCATTTAATTGAATTCGTTGATCATCTTTAAATAAATTAAAATATTCAACCAAACCCAATAATAAAAACAAACCCATTACAGCAAAAGCAGAATAAAAATTATACCATAACGAACCTATTATTAAAGTGATAAATACAATTCCGGTTAAAATTCTTTGAACTAAATTACTCATTGGATTTCTTTTAAAATAAGATTCCCACTACCTATTAAGATAGTGGGAACATAAATTTATTATTATAGTTTTTTATTCCTCATTCTCAGTAGAAGGAATTGTCGCTTCAGAATTAGCCCCATCAGAAGTAACTTCTGAAACTTCTGAATCAGTTCCTTCTTCAGAACTAACTTCTTGATCAATTTCTTCTGTTTTAACAACTTCAACTACAGGTGGAACATATTCTTCAACTAACCATTGTCTTTTTCCAAAAATAGTTTCTAAATCTTCTTTAAAAATAACTTCTGAGGTTAATAATTTTTCAGCTAATTCTGTTAACTTTTCTTTATTTTCTGTTAAAATCTGTAAAGCTCTTTGATATTGAGATTCAATTAAATGACTCACCTCTTCATCTATGATTCTTGCAGTATCATCTGAATAAGGTTTCGTGAATGAATCTCTACCTTGAGAATCATAAAAAGATATATTTCCAACCTTCTCATTCAAACCGTAAACTGAAACCATTGCATAAGCTTGTTTAGTCACTTTCTCTAAATCACTTAATGCTCCTGTACTAATTTTACCAAAAATCAATTGTTCAGCTGCTCGACCACCTAAAGCAGAACACATATCATCTAACAATTGCTCAGTTGTCGTAATACTTCTTTCTTCTGGTAAATACCATGCAGCGCCTAACGATCTACCTCTTGGGACAATTGTTACTTTTACTAGCGGATGAGCGTATTCTAACAACCATGAAATAGTAGCATGACCAGCTTCATGGAAAGCAATCGCTTTTTTCTCACTTTTTGTGATGATTTTATTTTTCTTTTCTAAACCTCCAACAATTCTATCAACTGCATCTAAAAAATCTTGTTTTTCAACA
>CALPVI020000017.1 GCA_943326975.2 Actinomyces viscosus
GGTAAAAAAGTTGGAATCGTTGATTTAACTCAAGGTGAATTAGGTACTCGAGGAACAATAGAAACACGTTATCAAGAAGCGCTAGAAGCTTCAAAAATAATGGGTATTCACTTTCGAGGTAACCTAAAAATGGCAGATGGTTTTTTTGAAATAAGAAAAGAAAACGTATTAAAAATTGTAGAGCAAATTCGTCGTTTCCGACCTGAAATCGTTTTAGCGAATGCAATAGAAGATCGTCACCCCGATCATGGTAGAGCTTCCAAATTAGTTTCTGAAGCTTGTTTTTTAGCTGGACTTCGTAAAATTCAAACAACTAGAGATAATCAAATTCAAGAAACGCACCGCCCAAAATTTGTCTATCACTATATACAAGATAGATACATAGAGCCTGATTTCGTGATTGATGTTACCGATTTTTTTGATCGAAAAATGGAGGCTATTAAAGCTTACAAAACACAATTCTTTGATCCAAACAGCGATCCAAACGAACCTAAAACACCTATATCAGGAAAAGATTTTTTGGATAGTGTAGAAGCGCGTTTAGTTCAATTTGGGAGACAAATCAACACAAAATATGCAGAAGGATTTACAGTTGAAAGAACGTTAGGAATAGATAATTTTTTTGATTTACAATAAAAAGATCATTTAAACAATTGATTGTTTGTTGATTTCTTGCTACTTAAATAAAAATTAATTTATATAAGCTAATTTCGTTAATGATACCATAAAGGAATTTATCGAATGCTAACTTATAAAGAAAAACTTCAAATTGTAACGGATCATTTTACAAATGGTGATTATAGTTTAGGGTACAGAAAACTAATTGACTGTGTATTAGATACCCAAGATTTCGAGACATACAGAGAATGTATAGAATTAACCGATTGGAAAGAAACCCATGTTCCGTCTAAAGATATTTTAACACAAAAAGTAAGTCAATTTATACAAAAACTATCTCGATTTGAGATTCAACAAGAAAAACATCCAACACTTTTAGAAGCAAAAAATATTCGAAAGAAATATGGCAGAGGTAATTTCGAATTAGGAGCAATCGATATCACAGTTAAACAAGGTGATGTTTGGGGCTTGGTTGGTGAAAATGGAAATGGTAAAACAACCTTACTACGAATTTTAGCAAAAGACTTAAAGTTTGATCAGGGTGAAATCAATTATTCAATTGATGAAGAAAATAATTCTGAATACGATTTAAGAACGAAATTAACTTACATACCACAAAGAACTCCTAAATGGTATGGCTCATTGAAAAACAATTTAAAATTTGCTGCTACCCATTACGGTATGAAGGGGGAAGAAAATGAATTAATGGTCAATATGATGATAATTCGCTTTGGTCTTTGGAACTTTAGAAATCATAATTGGGACGAATTATCTTCTGGTTATAAAATGCGTTTTGAATTGGCAAGAACATTTTTACGTGCTCCGAAAATATTATTACTCGATGAACCATTAGCTAATTTAGATGTTTTGGCGCAACAGATTGTATTAGAAGATTTAAAAAATCTATCATTAAGCATCTCTAACCCAATAGGGATCATACTAAGTTCCCAACAATTATTCGAAGTTGAAAAAGTTTCAGATAAAGTTTTATTTCTTAAAAATGGGGCACCTACACATTTAACGGATATTAACAATGAAACACAGGAAACTTGTTACATGGAATTAGATGTTGTATGCTCAAGAGAAGAATTAAATGCGGCAATAGAAAAAATTTCAATCAAAAATTTGGACTATAATGGTGGTTTGTATTTATTGACAATCGAAGAAGAAAACGGATTCAACAAAGTACTTACAGCACTAATTCAATCATCTATTGAGATAAAATATGTTCGAAATATATCCCAATCTACAAAAAGACTATTCATTTAATTAAGCAACTATTTTATGAACTTCTATAAAAAATTCAATACCTACTTATTAGAAAACTATCCGCTAGTTTGGCATTCAAAAGTGATTCAATTAACTTTTGCTGGAATTCTTGTTTGGTTAATCTCTTACTTAATAGGATACCAAACAGTTGATTTAAACGTTTTAAATAATGAATATCTTGAAAAACTTTACTTTGACTATTACTTTATTTTTTTTCATATTATTACAATCGTAATTATTTTAACAATTTGGGCAATTTACTTTTATAAAAACAATGCTTTTAAAAGCTATTATCCATTAGAAAAAGCTTATTTCACCAAATTATTTTTTTATTTATTCATCCCATTCACATTAATTATTAGCGCTTACTTCCCTTATACAATGGGTGCTAAAAGTAAAGCAACTACATTTTTTAACGAAAAAGAATTAAAAAATGATATTAATAAAATCAATCTTGGTTATACATTTTTAGTTCACTCTCCTACTGATTATGATTTAGAAAACAGAGCATTTCCAAAGCCATATCCTTTAAATAGAAAAGACTTTAATTATAGTTCAAAAAAATGGGACATAACTAATTTAGAGATTCATGACTCTCAAGAAAATGAGAAGAGTTTAATTGAATATAAACCCGATAACTATAAGCAGTTTATTGTCAATGTGGATGGTTTAAATGCGCAATTTTATAAATCACACAAAGAATATATTGATTCAAAAAAATGCAACACTTCAGAAATTGTTTATCAATTAATAAAGGAAGAAAACCTAGATAATCCTTCACGTAATTCAATACTAAATTTTTCAACTGTCTTAATAAATCCGTCTAGCGATGAACTATCTTTAGAAAATTATTATTACGAAGAAAATGCAAGTAGTTATGATGATAAAACGTATATAGCCTATTATGCTCCTATCGTACACGAATGGGTTAAAGGCAAAAGGTATAACGCAATTCAAAATTGTATAGAACAATTTGAGGAAGTTTGTGAAAAATATAAAATTGACCATAAAATTAATGCGAAACATATGGTTCGATTTTTAAAATATAAAAACTTCAAGAATTTTCACAAATCAATTACCAAATCATACGAAGACACCTATTCATACTTCAACATGGAAGATGAAATGAATCAAATAGAATCAGTGTTAAAGCGTAAAAATGAAACGATAAAATTTATGGCATCGCAACATGTTTATTTTTATGATGAAAATGGCCTGACGAATGTATTTAACAACTTTAAAAATGTAAACAACTCTCTATATATAGTTGAATCACTAATCATTTTCTTATTTATTTCATTGAGTATTACCTGGCTATTTGTTTGTTTTGAATTCACATCTATCAAAAGTTTCATTATAAGTGTTCCAATAGCAGGAGTGATTGCTATTATAAATAGTCTTATCATCACTTTCAGTTCAAATAGAGGTTATGGAGAGCAACTATTTTCTTTTATCCTTTCGACTTTTATAATAACATTTTGTATCATAGTAGCTTTAACCATAATTGGATTAAAAACAAAAACAATAAAGAAAGGACTTCTTAACATTTTAATGAATCTCACCTATTTTATTGCACCTATTTTTTTATTATTAATTATTTTACTTTACAATCAATCAACCAAATATGTTCAATATATAGATCGATGTAAAGGAATTATGTACAGAACTCAAAATAGTATGTTTTTAAATTCATATTGGTTATTTCTTTCTTCATTAATTGGAATCTTATTGTTTTTCTCACTTTTAAAAAAATGGAAAGCATACGAGGAATAATAAATCTATTTCCATAGTAATTTATTATTGAAAGTTCCTTAATTTTGGGGACAATAGATTTATGATATACCATACAACTTATCGAAACGAAAACTCTTCCGCGGAATGGGTAGTATTTATTCATGGCGCAGGAGGAAGTTCATCAATATGGTATAAACAAATTAATGCATTTCGTAAAGAATTCAATCTATTATTAGTTGATTTAAGAGGTCACGGTCAAACTGAAGTACACGAACATTTAAATACTGAAAAGGAATATACTTTCGAATCAATTTCTCAAGAAGTCTTTGATGTAATTAATCATTTAAAAATTGAAAAAGCACATTTTATTGGTGTTTCACTCGGTACAATATTGATCCGAAAAATGATTGATATGGATCGTAATCAAATAAAAAGCATTGTAATGACAGGTGCTATTATTAGACTTAATAGAGTTTCACGTTTTTTAATTTGGGCAGGTAACATTTTAAAAAACAGTGTACCTTATTTGTTTTTATATAAATTATTTGCAATGGTTATAATGCCACGAAATAATCATAAAAAAGCAAGAGAAATTTTCATTAAGGAGGCGAAAAAACTGAAGCAATCTGAATTTTTACGCTGGTTTGGAATGACAAAAACGTTAAATAAGGAATTAAAATCTTTCGAAAAAGAAACACATTTATTACCAATTTTGTTTATTAGTGGTCGACAGGATCATTTATTTATTGAAGATGTAAAAAAAATGGCCGAAAGAGAAATCAATGGAAAAATTGAAATCATAGAAAACTGTGGACACGTTGTAAACATTGAAAAAGCTGAATTATTCAATGAATTATCAATAGAATTCTTATTGAATCAAAATAGAACTGAATATTAAATCCTTTAAAAAGGATCGCACAAATTGTTGATGATTTTGATCTGAGACATCTGTTAATTTTGGTAAATTTTCCGAAAAAAACTGCTGTTGATGGGAAGCTTCAATCAATGTAGTACTCAATGATCTTGGATATAAATAATTTGGATTATATTCTGTTATTAAATTCGCAATTTTCGCACACAAATCTTTGAAAGGTTTGAAAACCTCATCTTTATTTATTTCTGAAATATCTTTCACCAAATAAGCTTTACTACTTTCAGAAATCACAATTTGATTTAAGAACTTTTTATTATAATCAAATTTACCTGCTGTATCAGGCAGATCTGATGTCAACAAATCGATTACTGCAATCAACTTGGTTTCAGAATTATCTAAATTTTGTAATTTAAACATTACCAAAAACTCCATATAACTCCAATACCAATTTAAAATATACAATAATAGTTTATGTTTATTCTCGAAATATCTATAGATTGTCGCCTCTGTAGTTTGTATTTCAATTGCTAGCTTTTTAAATGTAAATTGCTCAAAGCCTAATGTATAAATTAAGTCAATTGCATTCTTCACTATTTGTCTTCCCAAATCCGTATTATCAGGATCTTTGACAAATAATTTCTCATTCACATTAAAAGAAACTTGAAAATCCATCGATTTATTTTTTTACAAAGTTAGTAAAATGATTAATAAAAATAGCAAAACAATTTTTTAAAATATTTTAACAATTAAAAATAATAGTATTACTATTGATTTAAAAAGTATTGTATATTTGTTAAAAAAAATTAACAATATGGATTCGTTTTCAAAATTATGGCAACTGATTTTAGGTGAGAAAAAAGAAATTGGGTCAATTTACTTTTACGCTATCTTAAATGGATTCGTTCAACTAATGATACCTATTGGAATTCAAGCAATTATAGGATTAGTTCTAGGTGGCACAATGATTACTTCGATGTACATTTTAATTTTTTTAATCATAATTGGTGTGCTTGCTGGTGGATTTATGCAAATCAACCAGATGAAAATAATTGAGAAAATTCAACAGAAAATATTCACTCGTTATGCATTTGCTTTTACAGACAAGTTAGAGAAAATTGATTTAAATAAAAACCACAATGGTTATTTACCTGAAAAAGTAACAAAATTCTTTGATGCTATTAACTTACAGAAAGGTGTTTCTAAGATTTTATTAGATATACCCGCTGCAACAATTCAAATTGTTTTTGGTTTGTTACTTTTAATGATTTATCACAATGCATTTATCGTATTCAGTATATTTTTAATTGTCATTCTTTGGTCTATCTTAAAATTTACAAGTAAAAAGGGATTGACAACAAGTTTAACTGAAAGCAAATACAAATATGCGGTAGCTGGCTGGATTATTGAACTAGCGAGAAATATAAATTCATTAAGATTAACGAAAAATGATGATTTTAATTTCCAAAGAACTGACAAAAATTTAATTGGTTACTTACAAGCAAGAAATAATCATTTCAAAGTACTTATGCTACAATACAAGACACTAGTTGTGTTTAAGGTGGCAATTACAGCTGCAATGTTAAGTGTTGGAACTGTTCTTTTAATTAACCAAAAAATAAATATCGGTGAATTTATAGCTTCGGAAATTGTTATTTTAATGGTAATCGGAGCAGTTGAAAAATTGATTAGTAGCCTTGATGTTATTTACGATATCTTAACAGCTATAGAAAAACTGGATAGTGTGTTGGAGTTAAAAAATGAGAATGATGGTCAAATAGAATTAAAAAAAGAAGATGTTTCTATGTCATTAAATGATGTCTCATTTCAATATGAAAATGGAAAAATTATCGTTTCTAATATTAATCAAACAATTCATAAAGGGGATAAAATATGTATTTATGGTGAACCACAAGTCGGAAAATCAACTTTATTAAAAATACTCAGTTTTCATTATTTAGATTATGAAGGAAATCTTTTAATCAATTCTATTCCTCAAAAAAATTATAATTTAAACTCACTAAGAAAAGCAACTTCATTTTTTTCAATTAATAACAACTTATTTCTAGGAACCTTATGGGAAAATATTTCTTTGGGAAATGAAGCTCTAGAACATGATTATTTAATTCAAATAACAGAACTATTAGGATATGATTCTATCTTGAAAGAATTTAATCAAGGATTTGAAACCATTATTGAACCGGAAGGAAATAATATTTCAAATTCAACTAAAATTAAAATTCTTATTCTTCGCGCAATAGCAAACCAATCAATTTACACCTTACTAGACGAACCTTTCAAACATCTAAACGAAGAAGAATCGGATAAATTGATAAATTATATTAATTCACAAAAAGAAAGCACTTTCATAGTAACCACAAAAATTAAAAACATTGCTTTACAATTTGAGAAATGCTGGGAATTAAAAAATGAAAAAATCACCCTATTAAATAAATAAGTGATGGAAAAGATCATTAAAAATAAAAAAGAATTGAAAGCGTTGGATTTAATCTATCGCTATGACAAGGAAAGTAAAATCAAATATTGGTTTATAGGAATTATTTTATTCTTAATTATCATTCTCTTTCTTCCTTGGACACAAAATATTGGAACAAAAGGATCAATTACTACTCTTCATCAAGAACATCGTCCACAAGAAATTCATTCCCCAATACCCGGGAAAATTATGAAATGGTATGTAAAAGAAGGTGATTATGTTAAAGCAGGAGATACGATTTTAAAATTAACTGAGATTAAATCAGATTATCTTGATCCCAATCTAGTTAGCAGAACACAACAGCAAGTTGACGCTAAAAAAGGGACTTTAGAATTTTACAAAAGCAAAATAATAACAACTGACAAACAAATTGTTGCAATTGAACGTGCAGGAAAACTTAAAATTGAACAACTTAAAAATAAATTAGGACAATTAAACAGTAAATTACTAGCTGAAAAAGCTGAATTTGAAGCAATAAGCAATGAATGTAACATTGCAAAAGATCAATTTGAACGTCAAGAAAAAATGTTCGAACAAGGATTGGTTTCTCAAACGCAATTACAACAACGTATCGTTTCCTACCAAAATGTGTTGGCAAAAAAGACAATGATTGAAAATAAAATTGCGCAAACGAAACAAGAAATATTAAACATAAAAATCGAACAAAACAGCGTTGACCAAGAATATACAGAGAAAGTAAACAAAGCTGAAGGTGATAAACTTCAAAGTCTTGGAGTTATTTCGACAGGTGAAGGTGAAATTGCAAAATTAGAAAATCAAGTTACAAATTATACGATTCGTAATGGCATGTATTACATTCTTGCCCCTCAAGATGGGCAAATCGTTCAAGCTAAAAAAACAGGTATTGGCGAAATTCTAAAAGATGGAGAACGAATCGTAGGTATTGTTCCAACAAGAGTAGATTATGCGGTTGAAATGTATGTTAGACCAGTTGATTTACCTTTGGTTCATAAAGGTCAAAAAGTTCGTTTTACATTTGATGGTTTCCCTGCTATTGTCTTCAGTGGTTGGCCTAACAATAGTTACGGAACATTTGGAGGTAAAATTATTGCCTACGAAAACACGATTAGTCCAAATGGTTTATTTAGAGTTCTTGTAGAGGAAGATTCAACAGATCGTAAATGGCCTAAACAATTAAAATTAGGAAGTGGATCTCAAGGAATTATTTTATTACACGATGTTCCAATCTGGTATGAATTATGGCGAAACATAAATGCTTTTCCGCCTGATTATTATGAAATAGAAAAGAGTTCTAAAAAGGACAAAGAAAAAAAGAAATAATTGAACGCATATAATCCGAATGATATGAAAAATCTACTTTACAGCGTAAGCATACTTTTCGTTTCGGCAATGAGTTTTTCTCAAAAGATCGAACAAACTTTAAATGCTGAACAAGTATTAGCTATTGTTCGTCAATATCATCCGATTGCAAAACAAGCTACGATTCAAATAAAGAAATCAGAAGCAGATATTATTATTTCAAAATCAGGCTTTGAACCTATTTTTAATAACTATTCGGCTAAAAAAACAGTTGATGGGAAAAACTATTATGATTACAATTCACCTGAAATAAAAATACCTACATGGTTCGGTATAGAATTATCAGGAGGAACGGAAAGACTTTCAGGAAATCAATACGACCCAAGCGAAACAATCGGTAAAACAAGTTACGTTGGAATTAGCATTCCTCTGGCTAAAAATCTATTATTCGATAAAAGAAGAGCAGCTTTAAAACAAGCAAAAGTATTTAATTCACTTGCAATCAATGATCAAAAAGCAATCCTGAATGACTTGTTAATGGATGCAATGGAAAATTATTGGGCATGGGTAAAAGCTTATCAAACCTATGAAGTGATCAAACAAAATATGATCGTTAGTCAAAAACGTTTAGACCTTACAAAAAAATCATTTATAAACGGTGAACGTCCAGCAATTGATACAGTTGAAGCTTTAACTCAATTACAAAGCAATGAATATGAACTCAATAAATATTGGTTAGAATTTCAAAACGCTGGTTTAAGCTTATCTGCATTTCTTTGGACTGAAAATGATACGCCATTTAATCTGCCTGAAACTATAATTCCTAAATCAGGATGGCAAGATGAGAAAATGATGAGTCAGTATTCATTCAATTTGACGGAATTAGTTGAGAAAGCAAAAGCAAGTCATCCACAATTGTTAATGTACGACTTCAAATTAAATTCGTTGGCCATCGAAAAGCGATTGAAAAAACAGGAATTACTGCCAAAGATTGATTTGAGATATAACCAACTAGGAAAAGGATATGATTTGTATCAAACAGCCACCACTCCCCTTTTGATGAATAACTTTCAATACGGAATTAAAATGGAAGTTCCTTTGGCTTTATTTCAAGGCAGAGGAGAATTCAAAAAAGTGAATCTAAAAATTCAAGAAACACAATTAGATCAAAATCAAAAACGCTTGCAAATTGAACTGAAAGTAAAAAGCTATTTCAACGAATTGGAAAACTTAAAGAAACAAATTGAATTGCAAACAAAAAACTATGCAAATTATGAGCAATTAGTAAATGCGGAAGAAATTCGCTTTGCAAATGGCGAAAGTTCTTTATTCGTCATTAATAGTCGTCAAAACAAAGCTTTAGAAGCACTTGAAAAATTAATCGAAATCAAAACAAAATATTACAAAACAGTAGCTGCTTTGCAATGGAGTGCTGGGTTATTGAATTAGACTACTTCAAATGTTTCCTCAACGAAACCAAATGCAATTTCAATATACTCGCCATATTGTTGTATTTGAAATAACGCTGATCATTGTGAAATTGAGCTAAATCCTTTTTCAATTGTTCGATTTTCTTTTTGGTCGAAAGTTCTTCCTTCATCATTGTATCGAACAAATCCTTTAAGACATAGCGAGAATGCTTTATTCTTCTTCCAATCCTAGAACGTTCTTCTATTTGGTATTGATTAATGGTTTGGGGATTCAACAATTCTGTTACTAATTTCACCAACGGATTATTCTCTTTGTAAAATTGAGGTAAATATATTTTTCGATTACCTTCGTAACATTGCTGATCAAAATCGATTGCCCTGATTCGGTATTGAACATCATCAAAATCATGTGTTATTTCTACCACATAATTATACGAGCGCATATCTCCTAAAAGTGTATAAAAACAGCGTTCATTGAACTTGATAAACTCTTTTGCTAACCGAGTGTTATTTGTTTTAGGGTGAAATAATTCTGTTTTGATAAAATCATCTCCAGGAATACCCGAAATATGTTCCTCAATCAACGTGTTTTCATCAACAAAATAAGTAATGCGATTAGGCGAAAGAATATCTTCCATTTCTAATCCAAAAATTCTAGAAAGATCTGTTCGCTTCACATAGAAATAATCGTAATTATCATTGAAATTATTGATGATTTTAATACGAAATGGATTCGAATTACCGAACAAACAAAAATCAATTCGATCGACACGTAAATGCTCAATTACAGAAACATCTCCTTCGGTTTTCAATAACGAATAAACGTAACATAAATCTTTATTAATCTGTTGAAATTCTTCTTGTGGATACATCACTGAAATCCACAAGGTATTTCCAACAGGAAAAGAATCTGTATACTGCAATAATGAATCATAAGAAAGTGGTAACTTCTCTACCCTTCCATATTTCATCAAATAGCGATTGACATTCTCTGTAATCGGATAACACTTTTTCTTATGTGAGATGTTGTTCATAGGCTAAAAATAATATTCATTGGGCAATTAACAATTAAATATTCGATTTTTATTAAAAGGAAAATAAAGTCAACTTTGAGTTCATAATTTTCACTTTTAAATGATTAAAAATAAACATAGATTTAATAATTCATTCTATTAATTATAACTAAATTTAAATAAAAAACCATGATTAGTTTAAAGAGCATTCAAACTGAAGTTGATGCAAGTTATTTATACAAAGTTCTTTCTGAAAATGAAGAAGATGAAAATGTAGCAAATATATTTCTTCAAATGAGTGAAATCGAAGAGAGTCATGCGATTGCTTTTTTGAGAAAAAACAATTTAGATATTTCTCATTTACCAAATCCATCAAAAAGAGCCAAAATCTTACATCGGGTTGGTCGAATTTTAGGATATGACTATATACTAGGTGTTTTATTAGATACTGAGAAAAGTCTATCTAATTCTATATTAACTTCTCGGAAAAAAAACAGTTCAGCAAATTCGATTTCAGATACAGCTCACGTTACGATTTTAAAAAATATCCTTAATAACAATACAAACATTTCAGGTTCTAATTTAGCTCGATTTGAAAAAAGACATCGTTCAGTTGGAGGAAATGCATTAAGAGCCGCAGTTCTAGGTGGAAACGATGGCTTAGTTTCTAATTTCAGTTTAATCATGGGAATTGCTGGAGCAAGTAGCGGTCAAAAAGAAGTGTTATTAGCTGGTTTAGCTGGACTTTTAGCTGGTGCATTATCGATGGCATTAGGTGAATGGATTTCTGTGAAAAGTTCTTTGGAATTATACGAAAATCAAATGGAATTGGAAATGGAAGAATTAGAAACCAATCCTGAAGGAGAAGAAAAAGAACTCGCATTAATTTATATCTCTAAAGGAATAGCTGAAGACCAAGCTAGAAAACTAGCAAAAGAAATTATTGGAAATAAAGAAATGGCGCATGAAATCTTGATCAAAGAAGAATTGGGAATCAATAAAGAAGATTTACAAGGTTCAGCCATGGAAGCAGCCATTACATCATTTATCTTGTTTGGAATAGGAGCCGTAATTCCGTTAGTACCATTCTTCTTTATGGGTGGAACTGAAGCTATCATTATCAGTACTATACTGAGTGCGCTTGGACTATTCTTCATAGGAGCTTCCATCACTTTATTTACAGGAAAAAGTGTTTGGTTTTCAGGTATGCGTCAAGTCATTTTTGGATTAATAGCAGCAGCCATCACATTTGGAATTGGACATTTGATTGGGGTTTCTGTGATGGGGTAAAGATTTTGAATTACATGATATTAAATTAACATAAAAAATAACCTTTTATGCTCTAATATGCCTTATATGATTCATTTTTTTTAACTTCATATCCTTAAAACAAAACAGATGATTGATTTCAGAAGCGATACCGTTACCGTTCCATCTTCAGAGATGAAAGAATTCATGTTTAACGCTAAAGTTGGAGATGATGTTTTTGGTGAAGATCCAACAATTAATGAATTACAAAAATTTACAGCAGACTATTTTGGAAAAGAAGATGCTTTATTTTGTAGCTCGGGAACGCAAACGAATCAAATCGCAATCAATGTTCACGTTCGACCTGGTGGAGAAGTGATTTGCCATGAAGAAAGTCACATTTACAAATATGAAGGTGGAGGAATTGCTAAAAATTCGGGCGCTTCGGTAAGATTATTGCCAGGAGACCGCGGTCGTTTAAATGCAGAAACAATTTCAAAATGGATCAATCCAGATGATATTCATTTTCCGGTAACTGAATTAGTAAGTTTAGAAGATACAGCCAATCGTGGTGGTGGAGCAGTTTACGATTTTGAAGAAATAAAGAAAATTGCTGCCTTATGTAAATCACATCATTTACCCTTGCATTTGGACGGCGCGCGACTTATGAATGCTTTAGCTGTGAATGGAATATCGGCAAAAGAATATGCTAACCAATTTGATTCGATTTCACTTTGTTTATCAAAAGGTTTAGGCGCTCCAGTTGGTTCATTATTGTTAGGGACAAAAGATTTTATAAAAAAAGCAAGACGTGTTCGAAAAGTATTAGGAGGAGGAATGCGCCAAGCTGGTTTCATAGCTGCTGGTGGACTTTATGCATTAAAGAATAATGTCAATCGATTAATTGAAGATCACGAAAACGCCAAACAAATTGAATCTACTTTAAATGAATTGAATTGGGTAAAAGAAGTTTTAGCTGTGGAAACCAATATTGTTGTATTAATTATACATAACGCATCTAAAAGAGATGTCATCTTAGCTGAATTGAAATCGAAAAATGTTTTAGCTATGGCTTTTGGAGAAGGTTCAATTCGCTTTGTCACTCATTTAAATCTTACAAAAGAAGATATTTATATAACGTGTGAAATTTTAAAAAAGATTAACGTTTAAATTAATTACATATTTTGAAATAAATTATCTTATACGTACATTTGAATAAATAATACGTACATGAATACAAAGTTGACTTTATCTGTTGAAAAATCTATCATTGATAGTGCAAAGATGTATGCAAAAAAAACAGGGAAAAGTTTATCTGAAATAATTCAAAATTATTTAGAAAAATTAACTCTTGACGAAGAAGTTGATAATAATTTATCTTCAAAACTAAGTAAAATTGCTGGTTCAGTTGAATTACCAAAAGATTTCAATGAAAAAGAAGAACTAAGAAAATACATGGAGAATAAACATTTATGAAACATATTTTTTTAGACACAAATATTATTATTGATTTAATTTCTAATAGAGAACCTTTTGGAAAAAGTGCAATACAAATTTTCCAAGGCGCAGAATCAAAAAAATATAAATTGTATGCTTCTAGCCATTCAATTGCAACAACACATTATTTACTAAAGAAATTTGTAGAAGAAAAAAAACTACGCAAGATTCTGTCAGAATTATTAAACTTTATAAATATCATCTCAATCGACGATGTAATTATTAAAAAAAGTTTAAAGTCAGCGCATAAAGATTTTGAGGATGCAATCCAAATGAATTGTGCTTATTCTAATCCAAAAATAGAGTGTATTTTAACACGAAATATTAAAGATTTTAAACTTTGTGAAATTGATGTATATACATCTGAAGAATTTCTAAATTTATGAAAAAGGTAATTTTTATATTCATACTATTCCTTTACGCTTGCTCTTCTTCACCTAAAGAAGAAACTGTTTCAATGGAGGATATCATGCCTTCTTCAGAACGTTACAAAGAGGGGGATTATCCGAAAAAAAAGAAAGAAAAAGAAGTTTCATTTTACGATACACTTCAGCCTTTTTATAAGACACTATTAGATTCATTGATGATTCCAAAACAAAAAATAAGTTTACTTGATTCAAAAGATTTACCTGATCGATTTGAAGTAAAAAGCAGTCAAAAATTGGTTTGGAACTTGAACAATGATTCTGTCAATTTTTATCATTGGAATTTCAAAGATTCATCTAAAACATTGAATGCATTTTACAATTGGATGGATTGCTA